>JBDTQC010000453.1:0-3364 GCA_039932405.1 Ideonella sp. | reverse complement strand
CGATCCATGGCGGCGCGACCAGCATCTGATGACCCAGCCACCAGTCGCTGGTGTTGACAACGAGGTAGCGAATCGCCCACGACTCGTCTTCCACGAGCAACGAGTCGACATGACCGATGTCGCCGTCGGTGGCGTGTATGTGATACCTCTCGACCGCGCGACAACTGCGCAGATGCGGGTCATCGCCTCGGTCTCGATGCAGCTTCAACTGCGCGTCGACAAATTTCGTCGTCTCTCGCTGCTGGTTGGGAAGCTGCTCGCTCGAGTAGCCCGCCAGGCTCATGCCCGGCCGCGGGCCAGCTCCCCAGAGTTGCGGCTCGCCCCAGTAGTATGGGTGGCCGTAGTACCCAAACTGCTCCACTTCATGCTGTCGCGATACGGGCTTTCGGGTGTCGATGTCGGGGCTGCCCTTCACCTGGTCCCGAGTCACCGAGGCCGACAGCGCCTTGCCGGCCCAATCGAGGCCTATCAGGGCGATGGGCGAAATCAGAACCTTTCGGCCACCGAGCCATGGGCCGGCCTCGACGACGAAGAAGCGGATGGTCCAGGCCTGGTCATCGAAAAAGCAATCCCTCACCTCGCCGATCGGGCCATCGCTCGCAGCTACCGAGAAGCCGTAGAGATCGTTCACGTTGCGCAGCATGGTGTGGATCCTCGATCGTGCGAAGCCGAAAATGTGGTTTAGCCCGGCGTGACTTCCACGACGCGATGAGAACCTCGATTGACCTCGTCCACCAATGTTGGCTATCGCGACCTCACTGGTCTGTGCGGTGGCGTACTCGAAAGCAAAATCTTTCGAGCGCTGCACGTGCTGATCGCGGCCAGATCGGTGGCCTCGATCGCCAGCCGCTGCCTCAGACCGGCGAAGTTCGAACCCGATGTCGAAATGGGCCACGACATCCCCGGCGAATCCACTGGCCCGGCGAGGACAGCGGCTGGCGGTGCCATACTGTTCATCGAGTCCTGACGCTCGCCCGGAACGGGCCGGCTGATCCGATCGTGTCGAAGTCCTCGTATGGTCTTTCCACCTGCTTGGAGATGTCCTTTGCGATGGCCATCGCGACGTCAGCCACCCAACGTCGGTCCGAACCACTCAGCTTGGTCACAGCATCAAAAGATCACCAGGCCTTTGCATGCCTTGGTCGTACTACTGCGACACAGCCGCGATGGCCGGCCGGCGCCGACCGTGCATGAGCAACGGGATTGCGCAAAACACGGCCGTGCCCACAAGAACCAGACCCACATAGAGCGCCGGCGAGCCTACCGGAAGCTGATCGGGCGGAAAGAACGCCACGAGGAGGCTGAAGAGCACGCCCGCAAAACCCACTCCCGCTGTGACCCACATGCCGGGGTTTCCGCCAGGCACCCTGAATGGACGCGCGAGTTTCGCCTGCGAGTACCGCAGCTTGATCGCGGCGGCATACATGAATAGGTACGCGATGAGATAGAGCGCGATGGTCATTGCCGATAGCAGGAAGAACACGACCGCGACGTCCTCCATCACGAAATAGATCGACGACACCAGCGTCACGACGATGCCTTGAGCCAGCAGGATGTGTTTTGGCATGCCGTTACCGTTGGTCGCCTCCAGGAAGTGCGGCAGAACGCCATCCTCGGCGGTTGCGAGCAGGCCCTTTGACGGGCTGCCGAGCCAGGCGAAGATGCCGCTGACGGCGCCCAGCCCGACCAACAAGGACAACGCCTGGACGAGCCAGCCCATGTGCCAGAGCTCGGTGATGACGGCGCCAAACGTATCGAAGACACCCGACTGCAGCGAAATCTTTTCGTGCGGCAGGATCGCCGCAATGGGGATTGCGCCAAGCACAAACACGACCAGCGCGACCACCGCGCCGATGCCGATCGCAAACGGATATTCCCGACCAGGATCGTGCATATCCCGGACGTGCACCGCCTGCACCTCGACACCAGCGAAAAGCAGCACGATTCCGGCCAGGAAGGCGACCGCACCAAAACTATCGATCGAAGGCCAGAACTTCGCGCGACCGTCGTTCGACACAGCCGGGTCAGTCAGGTGCTGCCACCCGATCGGGTGCCCCGTTGCTATCCAGTACCCCAGCAAGACAATGAGAAACAGCCCCGGGACGATCGTTCCGGCGATGAAAGTCCAGTTGGCAAACCTGGCGAAGACCTGCACGCCACGCAGCACTACCGCCGTCGCCAACCAAAAGACGACGATGCAGAAGGCGCCGACGAATGCGCCGTTTTTAGCGAGGTCGGGGCGCCCGACTGTGTACGCAAGCGCGGCCGCGCCGAATGTCAGACCGATCGGAAACCAGACCACGTTCTGAATCCATTGCAGCCAGATCGCAAGAAATCCCCAGCGCTTGCCGAACGCTTCGCCGACCCACGCATAGATGCCGCCCTTCCTGTGCGCGAACGCAGAGCCGAGTTCGGCCGACACGAGCGACGCCGGAACCAGGTAAAAGATGACAGTGAACGCCAGATAGGCAAACATCGTCATCTCCTCCTTGGCGAGCAACGGCAGTCCCCGCAGGCTGGTGACGACCGCCGCCGCGGTCATGAAACCGACCGACGCGGTGCTCAAACTGGTACGGTTCTTGTCGATTTTCATGCGGACTCTCACCTGTCGAAACGTGCTGCCGCGGTACCAGTCAGGCGGGCGACGGCCTCATCGCCCCGGCGGCGTGGGTGAGAAGGGCGGTGGTTTGCTCGTCTGCGCCGGCCGCAGTCAGTTCTGTCTGCTCATCGGCTGCGGGCGAGCGCGCGTCAGCGCCGCGTTTGTCTGCTTATCTGCTTATCTGCTTATTTGCTGAACTGCCGAATGGGCTATGGCGTCAGGACAAGATCATCGAGAAATAGCCCCCGATGAGCGCCAGAACCGTGGTCAACGCGTAGCTCACTGGATAAGGGACGGCAGCGACAGAACTGCCCGATTCCTCCATGATGGCGTTGAGGCCTGGCGTGCTGTTGCGCGCCCCTGTTGTGGCGCCGTCGGAAATGATCGAATTGAGGCCGAAGACCTTTATCCCAATCCAGAAGGCAACCAGCGGCGGCAAGAGTGCTCCAGCAGTGCCAATGAGCGCGAGCCACAGGATCGTGTCGCCGCCAAGGGCAGAGATGACCTTGGGGCCGACGTTGGCGGACAACACCGCCACAAAGGCGTTCAGGCCAAAATCCTGGAGAAAGCTGCGGGCGCCTTCGTGCACGGGACCGCCGAAGTCGGGGTTCCGGCTGCGGAAATAGCTGACACCCACCCCGGCCATGATCACCCCGGCCGATGTCCCGAGCGCGAAGGGAATCCCCGAAATCGTGACCGTGACGACCCCCACGAGATAGCCGACCAACATTGCGAGTGCGAGGTAGAGAACCTCGGACTTCATCG
>JBDTQC010000452.1:0-3392 GCA_039932405.1 Ideonella sp. | reverse complement strand
ATATGGCGCTGTGCAAGGCGATCATCGTGATGGCGCACGAACTGGGCATGAAGGTGATCGCCGAGGGCGTCGAAACCGACGCGCAACTCGTTCTTCTCACAGCCGCCGGTTGCGACTACGCCCAGGGTTTCCTGTTCTCGCGCCCGGTGCCGGTCGACGAATTCGAGGCGCTGCTGCGGTCGCGCTGATCAGCGTCTTCCGCGTGCGCGCGACAGCGGCTTCTTGCCCTTCAACTGACGTTCGATGCTGTCATTGAGCCGCCGGCGCAGATCGGTCACTTCATCGAGGTGGCCATAGATTCCGGGAAACCGCAGGTCGAGCCAGAGCCAGAGCGTGCAGGCTCGCAGAGCCTGTTCCATGCGGTCGAGCCGACTGTGTTCGTCGATTTCGTCGAGAAACCAGGGGCTGTCGACCTGTCCGGCCAACGCATGGGCTTCGGTCCAACCGAGAAAATGCTGCAATTGCTCGTCGCTGCGTGAATCGACCGGCGCTTGTGAATAGGTGAAGCGTTCGCGCAGTGACAACGCGCTGGCGCGCTGGTCGAGTTGTTCGGCGATCGCGACCATCTGCGACAACTCGGCCACCTCGAAATGGATGTCGTCGAGCTGAAGTTGTGCCATGAACACGCCGAGCACTGCGGCCAGCTGCTTTTTGCCGAGGCGGCTCGCGATGGTGTCGACATGCCACCAGTTGGGTGCCACCGCTGCCTTGAAATCGCGTGGTGCGCGGGCGGGTGTCTGCAGCAATTCCTTCAGCAGTCTGGCGGCCTGTGGTTCGGCCTCCTTCATGACGCCGGCAAAGCCTTCTTCCTGCAGACCATAGCGTCCGGCTCGACCGGCAATCTGTTGAACTTCCGACTCGTCGAGGGCCCGGTCGCCGACGCCGTCGAATTTGGTCAGGGTGCTGAACAGCACGCGGCGGATCGGCAGGTTCAGCCCCATCCCGATCGCATCGGTTGCCACCAGGATCGCCGCGTGTCCCTGAGCGAAGCGCTCGGCTTCGCGGCGCCTGACTTCCGGCGGCAACGCGCCATAGATGACCGAGACGCTGTGGCCCTCGTGGGCGACCTGGTCGCGCAGCATCAGCACGTCACGTCGGCTGAATGCAACCAATGCGTCGCCGGTGCGCAAGCCGCTCATCTGAATCGGTGCCGGCAACAGCTGGACCGGTTGCTTGCGCTCGAAGTGACGGATCTGCGCCTGCTCGCCACACAGGCCCAACAGGTTCTCGATCGCCGGCACGGCGAAGCTCGAACAGATGATCAACAATTCTTCGGCCGGTACGCCGACGATCGCCTGCGTCCAGGCCCAGCCGCGCGATTTGTCGAACAGCATCTGGGCTTCGTCGATCACCGCCATCTTCACCGGCGTGCGTGTACCGACCATCTCGATCGTGCTGGACACCAGCCGCGCACCTTCGCACGGCACGTTCTCTTCGCCGGTCAACAGCGAACAAGGCACGCCACGCGCCTGCAGGCGGTCGCGCCCTTCGAGCGCCAACAAGCGCAAGGGTGCGAGATAACTGCCGCTCGAAGCCTGCATCAGCTGCTCGAATGCGGCGTGCGTCTTGCCGCTGTTCGGTGGGCCGACAAAGATCGTCACCTTGCGGCCGAGCCGACGTGCGTTGGGAAAGCTGTCTGGATAACCTTGAAAGCGCAGCTCGATCGTCAGGTCCTCGAGCGTGTCGAGCTCGTTGACGCGGTTCGCCCAGCGGGTGAAGGCCCGTTCGCAACCGGCTTCGAGGTCGGCGAAGGTGCGCGGCAGTGAGCATTCGGCCTGCAAACCAGGCAGCAGCGACTCCATGCGTGCCGGATTGACCGCCGCGGCCTGCTCGACCAGTGTTTCGAGGCGCGCTTTCAGTGCGTCGGCATGCGCGTAGCCGGGCGCTGCGCCCAGCGCTGCACTGAACGCCGCCTGATTGCCATCGCGAAAAAACGTCCACACCGCATCGGCTTCGACCGGCGCGAGGTAGCCCACCTGAATCGGCCACGGTGTCTGGCGGTGTGCCCATTCCAGTGTCAGCGGATGGGCGAGCAAACGTTCCCAGGCGTTGCCGTTGCGTCGAATGCCGAGTTGATCCAGGTTGGCATGGCGTGCCAGCAGTTGGGAACGCACACCACGTCCACTTCCGACCGCATCGAGGTGCTGCACCGCCTCTTCTATCAATTGCGGTGCAATCCAGCGGCTTGGCCGCGCACCGGCTGCCGCTTTCTGCAGCAGGACGAAGCCGCGCTCGTCGAGCAAGGCATCGGTCGCTGCCATGCCGTCGACCAGCAGATCGGCCGGGGCAATGACTTGTGGCAACAGGTAGGCGGCTTGCCGGATCCGCTCGACCTGAGTCAGGTCGATATGTGGCGGAATGCGATCCCGGTGCCGGGCATTCGGAAGTTGCAAGGTGCGGGGCGAATCGGTGGCGGGCATTGCACCGAGTCTATTCGCCCGCGCCACAAACCAAGTGGGCAGCCGTTGAAACCCGCCCGCTCACAGCTTTGTGCGTAGCGACCAGATTTCCGGAAACAGCACGATGTCGAGCATCTTGCGCAGATAGCCGACGCCACTGGTGCCACCGGTGCCGCGCTTGAAGCCGATGATGCGTTCGACGGTGGTGACATGGCGGAACCGCCAGAGGCGAAATGCATCCTCCAGGTCGGTCAGCTCTTCGCCGAGTTGATAGAGATCCCAATATTGCTGCGGATTGCGGTAGACCACCAGCCATGCGTCCTCGATTGCCGGATCGGGCTGCCGACCGATGGTCCAGTCGCGCTGCAGATGGTGATCTGCAACAGCGATGCCGCGGCGCGCCAGCAGACGCAGGGCTTCGTCGTACAGCGAGGGCGCCCGCCATGCGGCTTCGACGCGGGCCAGCAGCTCCGGACGGTGCGCGTGCGGTTTCAGCATCGCGGCGTTCTTGTTGCCAAGCTTGAACTCGATGCAGCGGTATTGCCAGCTCTGAAAGCCGCTGCTGCTGCTGAGGTAGGGTCGGATCGCGCTGTATTCGGGCGGTGTCATCGTGGCCAGCACATCCCACGCATGCACCAGTTGTTCCATGATGCGGCTGACCCGTGCCAGCATCTTGAAGGCGCCCTGCAACTGATCCGAAGCCAGCTTGTCGATCGCCGCCGACAGCTCGTGCAGCATCAGCTTCATCCACAGTTCGCTGGTCTGGTGCTGGATGATGAACAGCAGCTCGTTGTGGTCGGGTGACAGCGGCTTCTGCGCCGACAGCAACTGGTCGAGCTGCAGGTAATCCGAATAACTCATGTCCTTGCTGAAATCGAGCTGGGCACCCTCCTGCTCGACCACTTGCTCGGGCCGCGGTGTCGGGGTGGCGGTCACTGGACGACCCTCCGTGCTGCGCACTGAAGGATTCGCGCTTGGGAGCGGCCCGGCGCG
>JBDTQC010000451.1:0-3397 GCA_039932405.1 Ideonella sp. | reverse complement strand
AGCAGCGATCGGCGGCGTGCCGGCCTCGAATTTGTGCGGGATTGTGTTGTAGGTCGTCTTCTCGAACGTCACGCTGTGAATCATGTCGCCGCCACCCTTGAAGGGCTGCATCGCCTCCAGCAGCGCGGCACGTCCGTAAAGCACACCGATGCCGGTCGGTCCACACATCTTGTGGCCCGAGAAAGCATAGAAGTCGCAGTCCAGGTCTTGCACATCGACCGCGAGATGCGGCGCCGCTTGAGCGCCGTCGACCAGCACCGGCACGCCGCGCGCATGCGCGAATGCAATCATCGACTTGATCGGGTTGATGCTGCCGAGCGCATTCGAGACATGACCGATGCCGACGAAGCGCGTGCGTGCATTGAAAAGCGACTCGAAACTGTCGAGTTGCAGTTCGCCGGCATCGTTGATCGGAACAACGCGAATCGTTGCGCCCTTTTCGGCCGCGAGCATCTGCCACGGCACGATGTTCGAGTGGTGCTCCAGAACGCTCAGGATGATCTCGTCGCCGGAAGTGATGAACTGGCGACCCCAACCTTGCATCACCAGGTTGATGCCGTCGGTGGTGCCGCTGGTGAAGATCACTTCGCGAGCTTCCCGGGCATTGATAAAACGCTGGAGCGTGCCGCGCGCAGCCTCGTACGCGGTCGTGGCCGCCTCCGAAAGATGGTGCACCGCGCGATGAATGTTGGCGTGCTCTGTGGTCTGGTAGCGCACCAGTCGGTCGATCACTGGTTGCGGCATCTGACTCGACGCGGCGTTGTCGAGGTAGACGAGCGGCTCGCCGGCAAGCTCCAAACTCAGAATCGGGAAATCGGCGCGAATTCGCTCGACATCGAACGCGGCCTGCGCAACCATGCTCCGCGCTGTCATGGCGGGCCTTTGGAAGTCCGCTCGAGCACGCTCTGCTCGAGACGACGGCGCAACGAGGCCACCGGAATGCGGTCGATGATCTCCGCTCCGAAAGCATGGGTCAGCAGGCTGCGCGCCGCCACTTCCGACAGGCCGCGGCTGCGCAGATAGAAGATTTCTTCGTTGTCGAGCTGCCCGACCGCTGCACCGTGGGTGCATTTCACGTCGTCGGCGAAGATCTCGAGCTGCGGCAGCGTGTCGACCTGCGCCTTGGCCGACAGCAGCAGGTTGCGACTCGACTGCGCCGAATCGGTTTGCTGGGCGCCCGGGCGCACCATCACCTTGCCGCTGAACACAGCGTGCGCAGCGCCGCCGACGATGGTCTTGTGGAGTTGCCGGCTGACACCGTGCGGCTGCGCGTGGTCGATCAGGGTGTGCGTGTCGGCGAGCTGGCGTTCGTCGATCAGGGCCAGACCATCGAGCGAGCACTCGGTCGCCTCGGCCGTCTGCCTGACGTCGAGCTCGAGGCGGGAGATTCTGGCGCCGAGGGCGACATTGACCGAGTGGTAACGGCCGGCCTGCGCCAGCGACACCGCGCAGCTGGCGACGTGCAAGGCCTGGCTGCTCTCACGCTGCACGCGCACGTGTTCGACCGCCGCGCACGCCCCCAAGACGATCTCGACCACCGAGTTGGTGAAGTAGGCGCCATCGTGCAGCGCGACATAGTCCTCGATCAGCGTGACCGCGCTGGCGGGTTCGGCGACAAGCAGTGCGCGCGGGTGGGAGGTGATCCCGGGTTGCGTCGCGATGAAGAGCAGGTGCACCGGGGTCGCCACTGCGGTGCCGCGCGCGATCAGGATGACCGCGGCGTCGTGCAGTGAAGCGGTGTTCAGCGCCGCGAATGGCTTGTCGTGGAACGCAGCGTGGCGGCCCAGATGCTTCTGAATCGTCGCACCCTGTTGCGCAGCGACCGAGTTCAGATTGCCGACCTCGATGCCCGCGCGGGCGGTATCAACACTCGACAGCCGCGGCACATGGATGCCATCGACGAACACCAGGCGAGTCGTTGCCTCGTCGATAAGGTAGGCATCGATATCGCCCGCCTGCAAGCAACACGATGTGCGCTGCGGCTGCAACGACAGCTGCAACAGCGGTGCAATGTCGGTGAAGCGCCAGGATTCATCGCGGGTGGTCGGCATCGCGAGCTGGCCGACTCGCTCGTCCGCCTCGACACGCAGCGCCTTCATCCAGCTCGGCTCGGGCAGCGAAGCGAGGGCCTGCGCAACCGGCGGCTTCGCTGGTTCGGGCTGCAGCTCGGCAAGTGGTCTGTTTGCGTCGGCGACATCGGCAATCACGTCGACCCCTCCGTGGCCGGCAACGTCGCCTTCGCTTCGCTGTCGATCCACTCGTAGCCGCGCTCCTCAAGCTCGAGCGCCAGTTCCTTGCCGCCGGTCTTCACGATGCGCCCGCCGTCCATGACATGCACGAAATCGGGAACGATGTAGTTCAGCAGCCGCTGGTAGTGCGTCACCAGAACGATGGCATTGTCGCGGCTGGCAAGATGGTTCACGCCTTGGGAGACGATCCGCAGCGCGTCGATATCCAGGCCCGAGTCGGTTTCGTCGAGGATCGCCAGCGTCGGCTCGAGCAACGCCATCTGGAGGATCTCGTTGCGCTTCTTCTCGCCGCCCGAAAAGCCTTCGTTGACGCTGCGGTCGAGAAACTCGGCGCTCATTTCGAGCAGCTTCATCTTCTCGTGCACCAGGTCGTCGAACTCGAGCGGGTCCAGTTCGTCTTTGCCGCGCTCGGCCTGCACGGTGTTGTAGGCCAGTCGCAGGAACTGGCTGTTGCCGACACCGGGAATCTCGATCGGATACTGGAATGCGAGAAAGATGCCGGCGCGCGCCCGCGCTTCAGGGGCCAGTTCCAGCAGGTCACGACCTTCGTAGAGAACCTGACCGGCCGTCACCTCGTAGGCGGTGTGTCCGGCCAGCACTTTCGCAAAAGTGCTCTTGCCCGAGCCGTTCGGGCCCATGATGGCGTGCACCTCGCCGCTCCTCACGCGGAAGTCGAGGCCCTTGAGGATCGGTGTGCCGTTGACGCTGGCGCACAGGCCGCGCACTTCCAGCAAGCTACGGCTGTCTGGAACGATCATCCGACGCTCCCTTCGAGCTTGAGGCCGAGCAGCTTGGTCGCCTCGACGGCGAACTCCATCGGCAACTGGCGAAAGACATCCTTGCAGAAACCGTTGATGATCATCGAGACAGCGTCCTCAGCGCCGATGCCGCGCTGCGCGAAGTAGAACAGCTGGTCCTCGCCAATCTTCGACGTCGACGCCTCATGCTCGACCTGGGCGCCTGCATGGCGTACCTGGATATACGGAAACGTGCTGGCGCTGCACTGCTGGCCGATCAACATCGAGTCGCATTGCGAGTGGTTGCGCGCACCCGCGGCCGTCGGCAGGATCTTCACCAGGCCGCGGTAGCTGTTGCTCGACTGGCCGGCAGAAATGCCCTTGCTGACGATCGTGCTGCGGGTATTCCTG
>JBDTQC010000450.1:0-3403 GCA_039932405.1 Ideonella sp. | reverse complement strand
CATCAGCCCGGCTCTCGATCCACCGTAGACCAGACGCCAGCCACGTTCACCGATCGATCGGCCAAGTCGGGTCGCTGCGTCGGCGTAGTCAGCCAGGTCGCCGCTGCGTGAACCGCAGAAGACGCAGACGGAAAATCGGTTCATCGTGGCGATTCCTTGCAAGTTCAGATTCAATCAGGCGAAGCGGTTCCACAACGCGGCCGCCCAGATGACGCTGCAAGTGAGCAGAGACAACATGACGGCAGCGCTCGCGAGGTCCTTCGCACGGCGCGACAATTCGTGCAACTCGAAGGACACCCGGTCGATCGCCGCCTCGATGGCGGAGTTCAGCAGTTCGACGATCAACACCAGCATCACCGAGCCGGCCAGCAACGCAGTTTCGATCCAGCTTCGACCCAGCCACACGGCAAATGGCAGCAGGCACACAGCCAGCCAGATCTCCTGGCGAAAAGCGCTCTCGTTGCGGTACGCGCAACGCAGTCCTGCAATCGAGTAGCCGGCCGCGTGGACGACACGGTCGATGCCTGTACGGCCTTTGTGGGGATTCGTCATCGGCACGCATTGTGCCGTGGCGGCGTCGCTCACCGACCCGATGGTCCGGTCATTCAACGGCCGTCAGGCGCGGGGATCTTGCAATCCCGCGATGGTCGATCAAACGTGTTCCGCAGACAACGTCGTGGAAATACTGGCGCTGCGGGTGCAGTCGCGTCAGCAGTGCGTAGGCCACAACGCCCGCCAGCAGGATGCCGAAGCTCTCCCCGGCGCCGTTCAGTCCGGACATCCACAGCCACAACAGCGCAGGTGCGAACCAGAGATAACTCAACAGGTAGCGCGCCAGTCCGCGCGCCTGACTGATCGGCTGGCCTGCCGTGTCGACGACGCGGATGTACCAGGCCCGCATCGCGACCGTCTGACCGCCATGCGACCAGAACCAGACAAAGTAGATCGCCAGCACGATGAACAAGAAGGCCTGCAGCTCATGTCGGCCGGTCAAGGCATGGCGCTGCTGGGTCAGGGTCGAGAACAGGTAACCGGCGATCATCACCACCCCGAACAGCAGCACCCCCTCGTAGACGAAACAGGCCATGCGCCGCCACAGGCCGGGCGCCTGCCCGCAGCGCGCCGACTCGGTGGGGCCTTGCTGGTCAGCGGCCGTTTGCGCTGCCGTCATGGCCGCGGAACCGGCTCCGCTTCTTCGACGCTCTCTTCGTTGACTGGCGTCGCCGCAGCGCCTTGCGGCCCGCGCTTCGGCAACAGCGTGTCCTGGTCGACGAACCGCGGCGAGGCAGCAATCTTCGGCAGGCCGATCTGCTGATGCGAGGGTGGGGTGGCCGTCTTGGTCACCGTTGTCGTCGAGGCGCCCGGCCCGGCCTTCAGCATCGTCGGTGCGATCGGTTTTGGCTGCGCACCGAAATTCGGGTTAGATACCAGATTTGACTTGGACGCGGAAGACGATGAGTTGCTGGCGTCGGCAGCCGCGCTGCCAGGGCGATTTTTCTGTGCTGCTGAACCGGCAGGCGCTGCGGCGCGCGCCGCAAATTCCTTTTTCTGTTCGCTCGGCAGGGCCTTGTAGTCGTCCCAGCGTTGCTCGCGATTTTCAGTGCCGGTGCGTTGCGACTGAATGAAGCGAAGGCGTGCCTGGCCGCGTTCAGCGGGTGACATCCGAGCCCATTCGGCCATTCGGGCCTGGATCCGCTGCTGGCGGTCGGTGCTCATCGTTGGCATGCGTTGCGCCAGCTCGACCCACAAGCGCCTTTGCTGTGCCGACAGGTGGACCCAATCGCGCTCCAAAGGCGCCAGGCCTTTGCGTTCGGCCGGCTTCAGGGTGCTCCATGGGAGGTCCGCGGCGGGCGCCGGTTCGGGCGAAGCGGGGGCAGCTGGAGCCACGCCGCGCACCGGCGGCGGCGGTGCCGCCATCGCCGCAAATGAAATCGCTAGCGTCAGCCCGGCTGCCGAGCCGATCAAGGTCAGGCGGGGTCGGGCCAGGTGCATCGGAGGGCCCAGTGTCAATTGACGGGCGCTTTCAGGAACTCGACGAAGCCGGCATCCCGATAGGCGGCAGGCGGCAGATCACCGCCAAGCAACTGCGCATCGACATCGGCGGCCGCTTCGAGCAACTCGCGCTTGTGCTCGGCCTGGATGAAGACCAGACCGACAACCAGCATCACCAGCGGCATGACCGACAGCCATCGCAACCAGCGCGGGCTTTCGCCGCCGAACAGCGCCAACGCCGGTCCGATCTGGACGCCACCCGCGACAACGACCGGAGCCGTTGATGCCGCGGTCACCTTGCGCTGCTCCAGCGCGCGCGACCGGGCGAATTTGAGCCGCTCGGTGACATCGTGGGGCAGGGCGTTGTTGTGTTCGCTCAACATCGACGCGATGCGAAGTCCGAACCGAGCCTCGAGGACCTCGGCGCCGACCAGGGTCGCGGTTGGGGACTGACGGGGATTCACAGCGAGATACCTCGAAGTTTCAGGGCTTTGGAAAGTGCGTGCACAGCGCGTGAACAATGGGTCTTGACGCTGCCTTCGGAGCAACCCATTGCGGCGGCAGTCTCGGCAACGTCGAGTTCCTCCCAATAACGTAACAAGAAAGCCTCCCGTTGACGCCCGGGTAACCGTTCAACCTCGGAATCGATCAAAACCATCATCTGATCCCTGGCGACGCTGTCGGCAGCGCTTTCCTGCTGGGCAGTATGGCCGCGCGATTCGAGTGCCTCGAGGATATCGAATTCGCCATCGCCATCGGTGCCTTCGAAATCGGTGAAATTCTTGAACAGCGCGTTCCGGACTTTCTGCCGCCGGAACCAGTCCATCGTGGCGTTCGACAGAATTCGTTGAAACAGCAGCGGCAACTCGGCCGCCGGCCGGTCGGCATAGCTGGCCGACAGACGGATCATCGCGTCTTGAACGATGTCGAGGGCGGCGTCGTCATCGCGCACCGCGTAGCTGGCGCGCTTGAAAGCGCGCTTTTCGACGTTCTTCAGAAAATCGGAGAGTTCTTTGTCAGAAGCCAAAGGTCTTGCCTTGCACAGGCGGGGTTGCAGGCGGGCGAGATTATCGCACCGGCACGGTGCCTGGGCGATTCTGGCCGGACTTCAGGGAAAACCAGTGCAATAATCACAGGTTGCACAACAGTCAGGTCATAGCGAGCACATCCGACCTGGATGGCTTGCCGATGACCAACCCGGTACCGGAGGCGCCCCACAAAGGCGAATGAAGGTGCACCAATGGTTTTTCGTCAGAGAAATTCACAAAGGTTCAACATGGACATGTCTGCCGCGGAAATCCGGCGCGCCACTGCCGCGCCACCGCCCAATCCCTCCGAAGAAATCAACGGCTCCGAAATTCTGGTCCGCGCCTTGCAGGCCGAGAATGTCAAATACCTCTGGGGCTATCCC
>JBDTQC010000449.1:0-3419 GCA_039932405.1 Ideonella sp. | reverse complement strand
CCCAACGGTTCGGATTGGCTTCGCGCTCCATCACGACCGCCACGGCAACTGAAGGGCGTTGCTCGGTCATTGCGATGAATCAGGTGTCTTTCGAGATGTTGATGGTCGGGAACTTGCTCGAGTAGTCTTTCGCCCGCTGCGAAATCTTCACCGCCACCTGCCGTGCCACCGCCTTGTACAAGCCGGCGATTTCACCGTCCGGATCACTGACGACAGTGGGCCGTCCGTTGTCGGTCTGCACCCTGATCGACAAATTCAGCGGTAGCGCGCCGAGGTAGTCCATCTCGTATTCGGCCGCCATCCGCTTGCCGCCGTCCTGGCCGAAGATGTGCTCGACATGACCGCAATTTTCGCAGACATGAACAGCCATGTTCTCGACGATGCCGAGGATCGGCACACCGACCTTCTCGAACATCTTGATGCCCTTTCGGGCATCGAGCAGCGCAATGTCCTGCGGGGTGGTGACAATCACCGCACCGGTCAGTGGCACGCGCTGGCTCAGCGTCAACTGGATGTCACCGGTGCCGGGCGGCATGTCGACGATCAGGTAATCGAGCTCACCCCAGTTGGTCTGACGCAGCAACTGCTCCAGGGCCTGAGTCGCCATCGGACCGCGCCAGATCATGGCCTGGTCGGGGTCGACCAGAAATCCGATCGAGATGACCTGCACGCCGAAGTTCTCCATCGGCTCCATCGATTTGCCATCGCTCGATTCCGGACGGCCTTCGATGCCCATCATCATCGGCAGGCTCGGCCCGTAGATGTCGGCATCCAGGATTCCCACCGCTGCACCCTCGGCAGCCAGCGCCAGCGCCAGATTGACGGCCGTGGTGCTTTTGCCGACACCGCCCTTGCCGGATGCAACGGCAACGATGTTCTTCACCTTGGGCAACAACTGCACGCCGCGCTGCACCGAATGCGCACTGATCCGGGTCGCGAGATTGGCGCTGACGTTCTCGACACCGGGAACACTGCGCGCGGCCGCGATAAGAGACTTTCGCAAGCCGGCGATCTGGCTTTTCGCCGGGTAGCCCAGTTCGACGTCGAATGCGACATCGCCACCGTCGACGCGCAGGTTTTTCAACTGGCGGGTCGAGACGAAATCGCGACCGGTATTCGGGTCGATGACAGTCTTGAGTGCATCGAGCAGGTTCTGTTCACTGAGAGACATGGAATGGCGTCGCAAATGGCGGAAGCGGAATTTCCGAGTTTAGCGGGATGGACATGCCATGCATCCGCGAGGGCATAGCCGCTCAGCCAACTGCATGCAGAATGGCCCGCCAAGCCACGCGCCGCAGATCTCTGCGTACTTACCACATGGTTTCACGGCCCCCCAAGGAGTAACGTCGGGCATCCATCCAACTCTCGCCCGACGGCGAAGGAGAAATATCGATGTTCATGCGCCATTTCGCCATCGCGGCAGTTCTTGCCCTGATCGGCACCGCCGCATCGGCCCAGCCGATTGTCATCAAATACAGCCACGTGGTCGCCGACGGCACGCCGAAGGGCCAGGCCGCCATCAAGTTCAAGGAACTGGCCGAGAAGAAGCTGCCCGGCAAGGTCGAGGTGCAGATTTTCCCGAACAGCCAGCTGTTCGGCGACGGCAAGGAGATGGAAGCATTGCTGCTGGGCGACGTGCAGATCATTGCCCCGTCCCTGTCCAAGTTCGCCAAATACACACCGAAGCTGCAGCTGTTCGACCTGCCGTTCCTGTTTGACGACATCGAGGCCATCGACCGCTTCCAGGCGAGCCCCAAGGGCCATGAGTTGTTGAATTCGATGACCAAGAAGGGCATCACCGGGCTGGGTTTCCTGCACAACGGCATGAAGGAGATGTCTGCCAACAAGGTGCTGCGCGTTCCGGCTGACGCCAAAGGACTGAAGTTCCGGATCCAGAGTTCGGATGTGCTCGAGGCGCAATTCAAGGCGGTTGGTGCCAACCCGCAGAAGCTGTCGTTCGGCGAGGTCTATCAGGCGCTGCAAACCGGCGTGGTCGACGGCCAGGAAAATACCTGGTCAAACATCTATACGCAGAAATTCCATGAAGTCCAGAAGACGATCGCCGAAACCAATCACGGCGTGATCGACTACATGGTGATCGCCAACACCGCCTGGTGGGATAAATTGCCGGCCGACATCCGGAAAGGCCTGACCGAGGCAATGGCCGAATCGATCAAGATCGGCAACAAGATTGCATATGACGAAGGCGAGAGCTACCGCAAGAAAATCGTCGACGACAAGAAGGCCGAAGTCCTGAAACTGACGAAAGCCGAAGTCGGCCTATGGCGCACTGCGATGAAGCCGGTATGGGCCAAGTTCGAAGGCGAGATCGGCAAGGACCTGATCGAAGCGGCAGAAAAGTCGAACAAGTGATGTAGCGCCGGCATGGATGCCGGCACGGCGAAACCCTGATTGTCAGCCCCCTCACGGCGGCTGACAATTTTTCAATCCGAATCACCATCCGCCGATTTTTGGCGCTCGCGGGCTCTGCACCATGAAAATTCTCGATCGACTCGAGGAAGTGATCGTCATCACGATGCTCGCGGCCATGACGCTGCTGACGTTCCTGCAGGTCGTGCTCCGATATGTCTTCAATGGAGGCTTCACCTGGGCGCTCGAGATGACGACCATCTTCTTTGCAGCGATGATCTTCATCGGCATCTCCTACGGGGTACGGGTCGGGGCCCACATCGGCGTCGATGCGCTCGTCACCAAATTGCCACCCCGCGAAAGACGCTTCACCGCCATCGCCGTCGTCATTCTCTGTCTGGCCTATGCGGGAATCGTGATCTATGGCTCGCTGGGCTATGTGATGAAGATGCACTCGGTGCACATCGAGATGGAAGACCTGCCGATCGAGGTGTGGATCGTGCGATCGCTGCTGCCACTCGGATACTTTTTATTGATCTTCAGATTTTTGCAAGTGCTGTGGGCCCTGCTGAGCGGCAAAGCGGATGCCTTGAATCTGGGTGACGAAGCGGCCGACGCCATGAAACTCAAGAGCGAGGAAGCGCTGTGAATACCCTGATCCTGTTCACCACGCTGTTCATCTTCATGGCGATGGGCATGCCGGTGGCGATCTGCCTCGGTTTGTCGAGCCTGCTGACCATCATGTTCTTCGGCCAGGATTCGCTGGCCAGCATGTCGATCAAGCTGTTCGAGACCAGCGAGCACTACACGCTGATGTCGATCCCCTTTTTCATCCTGGCCGGTGCAATGATGAGCACTGGGGGCGTTGCCAAGCGCATGGTGCGCTTTGCGGTTGCCGCTGTGGGTCATCTGCGCGGAGGCCTGGCGATTGCCAGCGTGCTGGCCTGTACCTTGTTTGCCGCGGTGTCGGGCTCCAGTCCTGCAACCGTGGTCGCGATCGGATCGATCGTGATTGCCGGCATGGTCAAGAGTGGCTATCCGAAGGAATT
>JBDTQC010000448.1:0-3422 GCA_039932405.1 Ideonella sp. | reverse complement strand
GTGCCGTTTTTCTTCGTGCTCAATCCGGCGCTGATCCTGCGTGGCGCACCGTCCGACATCGTGATGGTGGTCATCACGGCTTTCGTCGGAATCCTGCTGATCGCCTCGGCGTTCGAGGGCTATCTGGTCGGCTTCGGCAAGCTCGGCACCAACCCGGCCGGCTGGCTGTCGCGTGCGCTGCTGTTCGGCGCAGGCATGGCGCTGGCGTTGCCGGGTGGCGGCAATCTCGGCGTCAGCCACCTGCAGTTGCTGCTGGCTGCGGCGGGGCTGGCGGCAGCCGCGCTGGTGCTGGCCCGGGTGGCACGTCAGCCGGCGGCCAACGCGGCGCTCTGAATTCGGGCTTTCCAGGCCTGCGTGGGGTGTTGATGCGCGATGGTCATCAGTGCCACCAGTGCCGCTTGTACGCAATGTCTGACGCAGCGAACAGCAAGCCGCCGATACAAGCGATCGGCGACGCGGGTTTGAATCGATGACCCTGCCAGAGCGCAGCCCGACAGACATCGAAAGGACCAAACAAATGAATTCGCAAACACAAGCGCCCAAAGATCCCGCAGCGGCCCGGGAACAACTCTGGGGCCTGATCAAGGACATCCGGTTCGGCATGTTCACTTCGCGCCACGGCAACGGGCATCTGCATGCACGGCCGATGACAGTTCAGAACAAGCAGCTCGAAGCTGACGGATGCCTCTGGTTCTTCATGTCGCGCAGCAACGATGCGGTGGCCGATCTGGCGGCCGATTCTTCGGTCAATGTCTCGTTCGCCGACCCTTCGGATGACAGCTATGTCTCCGTCACCGGCAAGGCAACACTGGTCGAAGACATGAAGAAGAAGGAAGAGCTGTTTTCGACGATGGCGAAAGCCTGGTTTCCGGGCGGTGCGTCGGATCCCGATCTGGCACTGGTGCGGGTCGACGTCGTTCACGCCGGCTACTGGGACGTGAAGGAAAGCAAGATCGTGCAGTTGTACGAAATGGCAAAGGCAGCTGTCACTGGAAAGCCGCCAACCGATATCGGTGAGCACGGCGAAGTCAAACTTCGCTGAGAGGGCTTTGAGCTTTTAGTGGCGAGTGCGTGTAGCAAGCCTTCGGAACCGATTCAGTTCGCCGGCATTGACGGGTGACGACCGGTCTTCGCGCTACAGTTGACGCGTTGTTCACTCCGCCTGATCTCTGCCATGAAAACCAAAGCCGCTGTCGCCTGGAAGGCCGGCCAACCGCTGAGCATCGAAACCGTCGACCTGCAAGGCCCGCAAGCCGGCGAAGTGCTGGTGGAAATCAAGGCCACCGGCATTTGCCACACCGACTACTACACCCTGTCGGGCGCTGATCCCGAGGGCATCTTTCCGGCCATACTCGGCCACGAAGGTGCAGGTGTCGTTGTCGAAATCGGCGCCGGCGTCACAACGCTCAAGAAGGGCGACCACGTCATCCCGCTCTATACGCCCGAATGCCGACAGTGCAAATTCTGCCTGTCGCGCAAGACCAATCTGTGCCAGCTGATCCGTGGCACGCAGGGCAAGGGGCTGATGCCGGATGCGACCAGCCGCTTCAGCCTCGACGGCAAGCCGATCTTCCACTACATGGGTACCAGCACCTTCAGCAACTACACGGTGGCCCCCGAGATTTCGCTGGCCAAGATCCGTGAAGACGCGCCGTTCGACAAGGTCTGCTACATCGGCTGCGGCGTCACCACCGGGATCGGTGCGGTGATTTTCACGGCCAAGGTCGAGGCCGGCGCCAACGTGGTGGTGTTCGGCCTTGGTGGCATCGGCTTGAATGTGATTCAGGGCGCGAAGATGGTGGGGGCCGACAAGATCATCGGCGTCGACCTGAATCCCGCTCGTGAAGCGATGGCGCGCAAATTCGGCATGACGCACTTCATCAACCCGAAGCAGATCGAGGCAGCCGGCGGCAACGTGGTCGATGCCATCGTTCAGCTCACCGATGGCGGGGCCGACTACAGCTTCGAGTGCATCGGCAATACCAAGGTGATGCGCCAGGCGCTCGAGTGCACCCACAAGGGCTGGGGCCGCAGCATCATCATCGGCGTGGCCGAAGCAGGTGCCGAGATCAGCACCCGGCCGTTCCAGCTCGTCACCGGCCGCAAGTGGGAAGGCTCGGCCTTCGGCGGCGCGCGCGGCCGCACCGACGTGCCCAAGATCGTCGACTGGTACATGGAAGGCAAGATCAACATCGACGACCTGATCACCCACACCATGCCGCTCGAAGACATCAACAAGGGCTTCGACCTGATGAAACGCGGTGAGTCGATCCGCGGCGTGGTGATCTACTGATGACCGAGCCATTCGAAGTCACCGCCGAGCACCGCTGTGCTGGGGGCATGCAGCGTTTCTACAAGCATGATTCGACGCAGATCGGTCTGCCGATGCGCTTTGCGGTGTTCCTGCCGCCACAGGCGCAAACATCGAAGGTGCCCGCCCTGCTCTACCTTGCGGGGCTCACCTGCACCGAAGAGACCTTCCCGATCAAGGCCGGCGCGCAGCGCAAGGCGGCCCAACTGGGGCTGGCACTGATCACACCCGATACCAGCCCGCGCGGCGCCAACATCCACGGTGAAAGCGACAGCTGGGATTTCGGCGTTGGGGCCGGCTTCTACCTCGACGCCACGCAGGCACCCTGGGATCGCCACTGGCGCATGGAAAGCTGGCTGATCGACGAACTGCTGCCGCTGCTGTTTGACCACCTGCCGATCGATGCAGATCGCCTCGGCGTCTTCGGCCACTCGATGGGTGGGCATGGTGCACTCACCCTGGCGCTGCGCCACCCGGACCGATTCAAATCCGTCTCGGCCCTGGCCCCGATCTGTGCACCGAGCCGTTGCCCCTGGGGCGAGAAAGCCTTCACCGGCTACCTGGGCAGCGATCAGACCCATTGGGCCGCCCACGACGCCACCGAACTGATGGCCCGTCAGGCCCGGGCTCCCTGGCCGGGCGGCTTGTTGATCGACCAAGGCCTGGCCGACAAGTTCCTGGCTGAACAATTGCATCCGCACCTGTTCGAGGCGGCCTGCAAGCAGGTCGGACAACCACTGACGCTGCGCACCCACGAAGGCTATGACCACGGCTATTTCTTCATCCAAAGCTTCGTCGATGACCATCTGGCGCATCACGACCGGATCTTGAGGTCTGTGTCAGCGAAGGGGTAGGCTGCTTTGAACCGGGTGGCCGTCTGATCGGCTGGCGGGCGATGTTTCCAGCTTCATGCGGACGATGCGACGCATGCATCCGCTGGAGCAAGCGGAGGATGTCGTTAGAAGCAACGCTGATGTAGTGAAGTCAATCGTGTTTACTTTGACGCTAGGTTCGCACTCAGTTTCGGTGAAGCGTTCAGAATGGGTGACTGAGCCGCAGATTGTAGACCGATACCGCTTCGCCCGTGGTGGCGCGCGTGTGCCGGAGTCCA
>JBDTQC010000447.1:0-3434 GCA_039932405.1 Ideonella sp. | reverse complement strand
CCTGGCCGAACGTTGTGTCGATGAAGACGGCGCCGACGTGATCGTGCTGGCCGGTGCGCCGCTGGCCGGTCTGGCGCGCACGCTGCGAGGGCGGCTGCCGGTACCGGCGGTCGATGGTGTGTCGAGCGCCGTTCGGCACGCCGAATCGCTGGTCGCGCTGCAGCCCGGCAGCGCAACCCGCGGCAGTTTTGCGCCGCCGCCTGCAAAACCCAACCACGGCCTGAGCCCGGCCATCGCGCGGCTGCTCGATCGCAGCAGCAATACCTGACCCATCTCTCACCCCAGGAAATCCGATGAAAACCCTTAACTCATTCGCTGTCGTCACCCGCCTCCTGGCACCGCTGTCGCTGGTGGCGGCGATGACCGCTGCAGTGCCTGCGATGGCGCAGCAGAAGCTGCAAATCGCCGGCAATTTCGCTGGCGAGCATCCGAGCAGTGTCGCCGTCGAGCAGGTCTTCAAGAAGGAAATAGCGCGCCTGACCAACAACCAGTTGCAGGTCGACGTGTTCCCGGCGATGCAACTGGGCGGCGCCAAGGAGAACGTCGATGCGGTGCGTTCGGGCACGCTGGCGCTGACCTGGGTTGGCGCAGCGTACCTGTCACGCATCGTTCCCGAGCTCGAGGCAGTTGCCTTGCCATTCGTCTTTCCGAATCGCGAGGTCGCATTGCGCGTGATCGACGGGCCGGTCGGCGACGCCATCGACAAGAAGCTGCAGGACAAGGGTTTCGTTGCGCTCGGCTGGATGGAGCTCGGCATGCGCCACATCACCAACAGCCGCAACCCGATCACCAGCGTGGCCGACCTGAAGGGCCTGAAGCTGCGGCTGCAACCGAGCGAAACGCACCTGGCATCGTTTCGTGCGCTGGGCGCCAACCCGGTGGCGATGGACGTCAAGGAGCTGTATTCGGCGCTCGAGCAGCGGGTGGTCGATGCAGAAGAGAACCCCTATACGGTGATCTCGGCGTCGCGTTATGCCGAGGTGCAGAAATACCTCTCGAACTCGGGTCACTTCTTCGACTTCATCGCGGTGATCGGCAGCAAGAAGGCGCTCGAGCAATTGAAGCCCGAATATCAGAAAGCGGTGCGCGAGGCGATGGCCAAGACCATCACCTTTCAACGCAAGCTGGCCATCGAAGCCGAAACCAAGGCACTTGCCGAACTGAAGACGAAGATGACCTATACCGAGATCTCGCCCGCTGTGCGTGAAGAGATGCGCAAGGCCACCGCACCGGTGATCGACGAGGTCGTCAAGAAGCGGGCTGGTGCTGCGCTGGTCGAGCAGGTGCTTGCCGAAGCCGCCAAGCACTGATCCGGACTCGGCCAAGGAGGCTGTGATGAGCATGCACGTACTGCCCGTTGTATTCGATCCGACCACCTGGTCGGGCCGCGTGCTTGATGTTCTCGACCGCGCGGTCCTGACTGCACTGTTGATTGCAGTGGCCGCCATGGTCGGCGTCGTCTCGGCGCAAGTGGCGCTGCGCTACGGCTTCAACAAGTCGCTCGACTGGGCCGACGAGGTGGCGCGCCTCGCCTTCGTCTGGAGCATCTTCCTGGCAATCCCGCTGGGTGTGCGCCAAGGCGCCCACATCGGCATCGATATTGTCGTGGAGAAGCTGCCGCCGCTGCCGAAGCGGGCACTGCGGCGAGCCGGCGCTGCGACCAGCGCTGCGATGATGCTGGCAATCGCCTGGGCTGCGTTGAGCGTGGCGCGCGAGCAATGGGATGAATTCATGTCCGTGCTCGACTGGAGCGTCGGCTGGTTCATCGTTCCGGTGGGGATCGGCGCGCTGTTGTCCGCCTTGCACCTGATCCGGATTGCAATCGAAGGTCCGCCGCAGATCGCTGCCGGGAGCGCCGAATGAGCGCCGGTGTCGTTCTCGGCTTCATGCTGCTGGCCTGCCTGGGCCTGCCGATCGCCTTCGCAATGGGCGTTGCGGCGCTGCTCGGATTGTTGATCTCCGGCGTCGATCTGTCGATCATGCCGCAGCGGATGATGCATTCGGTCAACTCGTTTCCGTTGATGTCGATCCCGTTCTTCATGCTCGCCGGTGAACTGATGATCAAGGCCGGGATCGTCGAACGCCTGATTGCGCTGGCCAATTCGATCGTCGGCCGGGTGCGCGGCGGCCTGGCGCATGTGACGATGCTGTCGGGCGCCGGGCTGGCAACGGTATCGGGCGCAGCGGTGTCGGACGCCAGCGCACTGTCGGCAATCCTGGTGCCATCGCTCGAAAAGGTCTACGACCGCGGTTTTGCGGCAGCGCTGGTTGCGGCTGCCGCGAATCTGGGCCCGATCATTCCACCCAGTGGCGCGATGATCGTTTATGCCTTCATGGCAGGCTCGACGGTTTCGGTTGGCGGCATGTTCATGGCTGGTGTAGTACCCGGCGTGATCATCGCGGCGGGGTTCATGGCGCTGTGTTCGTGGATTGCGACTCGCCGCGGCTGGGCCGTGACTGGCGAACCATTCCGCCTGTCGCGCGTCTTGTCCGAATTGCGCCGCTCGGTGGTCGTCCTGCTGATGCCGGTGATCGTGATCGGCGGCATCGTCGGTGGCGCTTTCACGGCAACCGAAGGTGCGGCCATCGCGGTTGTCTACTCGCTGGTGATCGGCTTCTTCATCACGCGCCAGCTCGCGATCGCCGATCTGCCAGGCATTGTGGTCCGGGCCGCGATCACATCGGGGATTGTCGGTGCGCTGATCGCCTTCGCATCGATCATCACCTATCTGATGACCGTCGATCTGCTGCCGCAGAAATTGTCCGAACTGCTGCTGGGCATGACGAGCAGTCCGCTGGTCTTCCTCGGGCTGGTCAGTCTGTTGCTGTTCGTCGTGGGCATGTTCCTCGAGTCGAATGCGGCCTACATCATGCTGGTGCCGCTGCTGCACCCGATCGCACTGCAGTACGGCATCGATCCGCTGCATTTCGGCTTTCTGTTCGTGCTCAACCTGGTGATCGGCATGCTGACACCTCCGGTGGGCGTCGTGCTGTTTGTCGTGTGCGGCGTCACCCAGGTGTCGATGCGCGAACTGGTGCGCAATGCCTGGCCTTTCATTGCCTTGATGTACGCGGTGTTGGTGCTGTGCCTGTTTTTCCCGGCGATTGTCACCACCCTGCCACGCGCACTCGGCTATTGAGCCTGATCCGCTTCCTTTTCACCCGCCCCACCCCTCCCAAAGGAAACAAGATGACCCGATCCAAGCGACTTTCGACGCTGCTCGCCGCCACCGCAATCACGGCGCTGCTGGCTGCACCGCTGGCATCCCTTGCGCAGGAGCGCATCACCTTCAAGGTGGTCGGTCAGCCGGCCGCCACCGGTCTGATCCAGAAGAACAAGGAAAAACCGTTCTTTGACGATTTCGCCAAGAGAACCGGGTTGCCGATCGATGCCGATTACAAGTCGATCGATTCGCTGGGCATCAAGGACACCG
>JBDTQC010000446.1:0-3436 GCA_039932405.1 Ideonella sp. | reverse complement strand
ACCGCCCAGGGCAAGGCCTTGAATGCCGTGGCGAGCCGCAATGTGCGCGTGCTGGTGGTCGGCAACCCGGCCAATACGAATGCCTACATCGCGATGAAAAGCGCACCTGACCTGCCGCGCAAGAATTTCACCGCGATGCTGCGGCTCGACCACAACCGCGCGCTCAGCCAGATCGCCGCAAAGACCGGCAAGCCGGTCTCGAGCATCGAGAAGCTGGCGGTCTGGGGCAATCATTCGCCGACCATGTATGCCGACTACCGTTTTGCCACCATCGATGGCAAACCGGTCAAGGACATGATCAACGACCAGGTCTGGAACAAGGATGTCTTCCTGCCGACGGTGGGCAAGCGTGGCGCTGCCATCATCGCCGCGCGTGGTGTCTCGTCGGCCGCATCGGCAGCCAACGCGGCCATCGATCACATGCACGACTGGGCGCTCGGCAGCCAGGGCAAATGGGTCACGATGGGAATAGCGAGCAATGGCGACTACGGCATCCCGAAGGATGTGATGTTCGGCTTTCCGGTGACCTGTGACGGCGGCGAGTACAAGCTGATCGAGGGCCTGGACATCGACACATTCTCCAGAGAATGCATCAACAAGACGCTGGCCGAACTGCAGGAAGAACAGGAAGGCGTGAAGCACCTGCTCTGAACGTAGACACCAACGCGTTGACTACCGGCATGCATCCGCGCGAGGCCTTGTTCGAGGCCGGCGAGGCGACGCGCCTGCTGCCGGTTTGCGACCATTATTCCGGCGTCGAGGCGCGCATGCGCAAAAGTCTCGAGTTGCAGGTTCAGATGGGGCCTGTGTTCGACGTCACCCTTGACAACGAAGACGGTGCGCCGGTTGGTGCAGAGGCCGAGCATGCGCAACTGATTGCCGAGTTGATCATCTCGGCACACAACCGTCACGACCGAGTCGGCGCGCGCACCGTTCCGGTGGGTCATCCGGCCTTTGAGCAGGTGGTCGAGACAATCGTGTCGAAGGCTGGCGCCCGCGTCGCCTACCTGATGATCCCGAAGGTTCAAGGCTTGGCCGACCTGCAGCGCGCCGCCGATGTGGTCGATTCGGCCACGCGCAGCGCCGGATGGCGACGCCAGATCCCCTTGCATGCACTGGTCGAGACCCACGGCGCACTGCGCGAGGTATTTGCGCTGGCGGCCCATCCGCGCATCGAGTCGCTGTCGTTCGGGCTGATGGACTTTGTGTCCGCCCACCGCGGCGCCATTCCGCAGAGCGCGATGGGAGTCGTCGGGCAATTCGAACATCCCTTGGTCGTGCGCGCCAAGCTGGAGATCGCGGCCGCTTGTCACGCCCATCGCAAGGTGCCGTCGCATTGCGTCGTCACCGAGTTCAAACGGGCTTCGGCGCTGCAGGAGGCCGCCAGTCGGGCCGCACGCCAGTTCGGCTACCTGCGCATGTGGAGCATTCACCCGGCCCAGATCCAGCCGATCGTCGAGGCATTCACGCCGAGCGTCGCCGAGGTCGATCAGGCAATCGCCATCATCCGCGCGGCGCAGGCAGCCCAGTGGGCGCCGATTCGCCACGACGACAGCCTTCACGACCGGGCCAGTTATCGGTATTTCTGGCAAGTGCTCGAGCGGGCCCATCGAACGTCCTACGCGGGCGGTCTGCAATTGCCCGCCGAAATCGAACAAGCGTGGTTCAGCGAAATTTGAGGTCAATGGGTCATTCCCGATGGGTTTCCTGCAAGCCCTGTTCCACAATCACGATCCAGCCGACACGTGTCGGCCCCTGCCCCGCAACATCGCGGAAGGAAGTCTGGAGTCGAAATGAGATCAGCAGTACCCGTTGCCATCTGCGCAATCGCCTTTGCACTCGCGCTGTCGCCAGGCGACGCATCGGCGGCAACGACGAAAAAAGCCAAGACGTCAAAGGCCGCCAAATCCTCGGCTTCCAAGCCAACGGCCAAGGCCAAGGCGTCGCATTCGAGCAAAGGCACGACGCGCAAATCGAGTTCCAAGCCAGGCCCAGTAGCTGCGCTACTGCCTGAGTTGTCACAGAGCCAACTCGACGTTTCGCAACTGGTGCAGATCGGAAATGCCGCTTGCGAATTCGCTCAATCGGTGGACGTCGAACCCGATACCACCCGCTTCGGAGCGTTTCGGGTCAAGTTCAACAACAAGGTCTACAAGATGGTTCCCGAAGCGACCGCTACCGGCGCGGTCCGCCTGTTCGACCCGTCGGCCGGCATCGTCTGGCTGCAGATCCCGGTCAAGTCGATGCTGATGAACATGAACGCAGGGCAGCGCATGGTCGACGCCTGCACCCAACCGGCGCAGCGCTCGGCGCAATCCGAAGCCGAAGCGCGGTCGCGTGCGGCCGCTGCCCGCCTTTCGGCACAGGCCGCGGCAATCGCAGAAGGCGCCACCCCGAATGCGCCGGCCGAACCGAGCGATCAGCCGCTGCCCCTGCTCAGAAACTGAAACACTGCATCAATCATTGGCTCGACGAGTATGCATTGAAAAGTATGTACAATCGCTGCATACTTTGAAAGCAGCCAATGGAAGTCACCGTTGCCGAACGAGGCCAGATCACGCTGCCCAAGGCGGTGCGTGATGCACTCGGATTGACCAAGGGCAGCACCATGAAGGTCGAACTCGACGCTGGGCGCATCATCCTGCGCAAGAACGTCGACGATGCCATTTCGCGGGCACGTGGCCGCTTCAAACTGCCGGCAGGTACCACGGCTGACGATTTGACCCGCGGCCTGCGCTGATCAGGCGATTTGCATGACGATTGCCATCGATACCGCGGTGCTGGTCGACCTGCTCGGCGACGGTGCCGACGCCGATGCCGCAGAAGCCTGCCTGCGCTTGGCGTTGGGCAAAGGGCCGGTCGTTGTCAGCCCGGTGGTGCTAGCGGAGTTGACGGCCGTGCTCGGCGAAGGTGCGCTGGTCGTCGATGTGCTCGACGACATGGGTATCCGCTTCGACCTGCTTGACCAGCGCGCCGCAGTTCGCGCCGGTGAGATGCAACGCAAGTTTCGGCAACGCTCGGCGGCCGGGCATTCGGCGACACCGCGCACCATTTCGGACTTCCTGATCGGGGCACACGCCATGCTTCAGTGTGACGGGCTGATCACCCGCGACGCCGTCTTCTTTCGCGACTATTTCAAGGGCTTGAAGGTCATCGAACCCGGGCTCGACTGAGCAGCGGCTGGCTGCTGCAAACCCACCGACCATCTTTTTTCAACGAACGCATTTCTGGAGAATCAACATGCTGCAAGCCTATCGCCAACATGCTGCCGAACGGGCCGCTCTCGGCATTCCACCGCTGGCGCTGGACGCGCAGCAGGTGGCCGCACTGATCGAGCTGATCAAGAACCCGCCGGCCGGCGAAGCCGGCTTTCTACTCGATCTGCTGACCCACCGCGTTCCGCCGGGCGTCGATGACGCCGCCAAGGTCAAGGCAT
>JBDTQC010000445.1:0-3443 GCA_039932405.1 Ideonella sp. | reverse complement strand
TGACCCCGTATTCGGCGACCTTTGCGGGCCGCCGGATCACCTCGGGCAAGTTGTCGCTCGACCTCGAATACAAGATCGACAAGCGCCAGCTGGCCGGTGAAAACAAGGTGGTGATGGACCGCCTGACATTGGGCGAGCGGGTCGAAAGCCCGACCGCCACCAGTCTGCCGCTCGATCTGGCGATTGCCATCCTGCAGGATTCGGACGGCCGGATCGATCTTGGCTTGCCGGTTTCGGGCAGCCTCGACGATCCGCAGTTCAGCTACGGACAGGTCGTCTGGAAGGCGATCGTCAATGTGCTGACGAAGATCGTCACCGCGCCGTTTCGCGCGCTGGGAGCGCTGCTTGGCGGCGGCGACCAGAAGCTCGACAGCATCGGCTTCGACGTCGGCCGCGCGGTCTTGCTGCCGCCCGAGCGCGAGAAGCTCAAGACCTTGTCCGAAGCGATGAGCAAGCGGCCGGGCCTGGCAGTCACGGTGCAGGCTGGCTATGACCCCGAGGCCGACGCCGCCGCGTTGCGTGAGACGGCGCTGCGGCGCGCGGTGGCCGTGCAAAGCGGCCGCAGCGTGGCGCTCAGCGAAGACCCAGGCCCGATCAGCATCACCCAATCAGCCAGCCGCCAGGCGCTGGAACAGTTGTTCACGAAGCGCTTCGGCGCCGAAGCCCTGGTCGGACTGCGCCAGCAGCTGGGCGCGCCAAAACCGTCAGCCGGTGCGGCCAGTCAGCCAGTGTTGCCAACCACGGCGACGCCCAAGCCGGCAGCGCCTGCGGCGTCGGGTGCGTTATCCGAAACGGTCGCCGCCGAGCTTTACCCGTTGTTGCTGAAACGGCTGCTCGATGCCGAAGTAGTCGACCAGCCGCGGCTGGATGCGCTAGCAGCCGAGCGGGCCAAAGCGATTGAGGATGAACTGATCGCGCGCTCGGTGCCGGCCGCACGGGTGCGGTTGCAGGCACCGACAAAGCGTGGGCTCAGTGGGCAGGCCGTACCGACTGTGCTCGGCCTGGCGGTGGCCGGTGCGCCGCCTGCGACTGCCGCCCCGGCCGCTCCGGCCGCTTCTGCCACGCCTGCCGCGCCGTCAGTCTCGGTGCCCGCTGCGCACTGAGGACCGCGGCGCCGCTCAGCGGCCGGCAACCTTGCTCAACAGCTCGACCAGCATGGCCCGTTCGGCGCGGCTGAGCCGGCTGCTCAGCGCGGCCTCCGCCGAAACCGCTGCCGCGGCGCTGCGGTTGGCGATGCGATCGCCTTCAGGCGTCAGCACCACATTCTGCGAGCGGCGATCGATTTCGCTGCGCTCGCGGCGCAGCAGGCCGCGCGACTGCATCCGATCGAGCAGCATCGACATTTTTGGCGCGGTCAACGCCAGCGCATGGGCCAGCCGCTTCGGCGCCAGCGGGCCATTGCTGAGGATCAGCATCAGCATCGAATATTCAATCTTGCTGAGTTGAAACGGCGTGCCGATGTGACGCTCGAACATCACCGAGGTCGTGAACACGGCGTGCGCCAGGTGATAGCCCAGCAGGTCGTTCAACGGGCCGAGTTGCAGCTTGTCGTCGTCGGTCGCGTCACTGCCACTGGCATCGAACATTGCAGGCGATGCAGGCTTTGGTTTTGTCACGCGCTGATCATCGGCAGCGCCGCATCGGCGTTGCTGGCGCGCGCCCAGTGAATCGCGGCCTGCGGCAGCAACCAGTCGAGGCCGAATTGTGCGGCCTGCAGCCATTGCCCGGAATGGCGACCACCAGCGGCCGGCGTCTGCTCGGGATCGTGCGCCGTGCGCGCGATGCGCGCCCAGGCCCAGCACATCAGGGCGTGGCCGATGCCGTTCAATACGTCGTCGGCGGCCCGCAACGGCCATTCCGGATCACGCGCCGCGCCGCGCTGCAACAACGCGCGCACCGCGCGCCATTGGTCCAGTTGCCCGGCCAGCGCGTCGGCAAATGGCCGCAACGCCGCATCGGCCCTGCACAGCTCTACCTCCTCGGCCAGCTCGGCAATCAAGGCGTCGCTGCGCGCACCGCCGTCATCGAGCAATTTGCGCTGCACCAGATCGATCGCCTGGATCTCGTTGGTGCCTTCGTAGATCATCGCGATGCGCGAATCGCGCACCGTCTGCTCGATGCCGAACTCGTGGACGTACCCATAGCCGCCCCAGACCTGCAGCGCTTCGTCGGCGCTGCGGTGGCCGAGGTCGGTGAACAAGGCCTTGGCGATCGGTGTCAGCAGTGCCACATGACCGCCGGCGATCTGACGGCGTTGCGGATCGGGATGTTGTTCGTGTTCGTCGAGCAGCATTGCCGTCCAGTAGGCCAGCAGGCGACAGGCATCGGTGCGCGCCTGCAAGGTCAGCAAGGTGCGGCGCATGGCCGGGTGCCATGCGATCGGATCGGCCGGCGCCGGCGGCGCACCGGCCGGGCGAAGCGCAGCGCGCATCTGTTGCCGCTCAGCGGCATAGGCGCGCGCGTTTTGGGTAGCCGCTTCAAGGTGTCCGAGGCCTTGCAGGCCGACATGCAGGCGCGCCGCATTCATCATCAGGAACATGGCAGCCAGGCCACGGTTCGGCTCACCGATCAACCAACCCTCGGCGCGCTCGAAGCGCATCTGGCAGGTTGCGCTGCCCTTGATGCCCATCTTCTTCTCGATGCCGTCGCAGAACACCGCATTGCGTCGACCATCGGGCAGGATCTTCGGCACGATCGCCAGCGACAGGCCTTTGCTGCCGGCCGGTGCGTCGGCGAGCCGGCACAGAACCAGGTGCACGATGTTGTCGGTCAGGTCGTGATCGCCACCGGAGATGAAGATCTTGCCGCCGCTGACCGTCACCGGCGCACCGTTCGCGGCTTCGCCGCTGACCAGATCGGCGCGGGTGCGCACCAGGCCGAGATCGCTGCCGGCCTGCGGCTCGGTCAGGCACATCGTCGACAGCCATTCGCCGCTGGTGACCTTCGCCAGATAACGCTCGCGCAGCTCGGGGCCGGCATGTGCCTTCAGCACTTCGTAGGCGCCATGCAACAAGCCCGGATACATCGTCCAGGCGTGGTTGGCCGCTGCCAGCATCTCGAACAGCGCTGCATTCAGCAGCTGTGGCAGGCCCTGGCCACCCGCTTCGGGTGCGCTGGCCAATGCCGGCCATCCACCTTCGACGAATGCGGCGTAGGCGTCGGCAAAGCCGGGCGGCGTTGTGACGCCTTCGGCCGTCCAGTTGCAGCCGGCCAGATCGCCGCTGCCGTTGATCGGTGCCAGCACATCGCCAGCAAAACGTGCGGCCTGTTCGATCACTTCGCGCGCTGTATCGACATCGAGATCCGCGAACGCCGGGATCGCCGCCCACGAGCGCGGCGCGTCTAGCACACGAGTCATCAGGAACAGCATGTCGGCGACTGGCGCCTGGTAGGTCCACATCGATTCAGCCTCAGCGCGGCGCCATGCGCAGTGCGCCGTCGAG
>JBDTQC010000444.1:0-3456 GCA_039932405.1 Ideonella sp. | reverse complement strand
GCATCGCCAGCGATTCGCGCACCGGCACCAGCAGGCCGAGCGCCCAGGTCGGCGTGCCGATGGCGTCGAGCAGCCAGGCGAGCACGAGCTTGGCATCGGCCAGCCCTTCTCCGACTTTCGTCAGGCTCAGCGATAACACGTGCACGCCATAGTTGCGGGGCTGCTCGCGACATGCGGACTCGGGCAGATCGCGACACACCTGCGCCAAGGTGTCGTCGTCGACCAGCAGAGCGTGCAAGCGGGCGAAGCCGCTCATCAGAAGCGGTCGATCCGGAAGCGGTCAACGCAGAGGCGATCGATCCTCGCAGCGCTGGTTTTTGCGCAGGCGCGCGCTCCGTTCATGTCATGCCCCTGCAGGGCCTTCAATCGCGGAATAGCCCGGGATTGCGCTCGATGAAACGATCGATCCAGGTGTCGACGAACGAACGCTGCTTGCGTTTCATGTGCCACCACGCGAAAACACTGATCACGAGCGCTCCGAGCGCGTCGACGATCAGGTCCCACATCGTGTCGGTCAGCCCCGACGCATCGCCGAGCATGGGTTTTTGCATCGTCGTGCCGAAAGTCTGGTCGACCGCGAACTCGAAAATTTCCCACAACGCACCGACCGCCACCGCGAAGACGAAGGCGAACAGCGCAACGAAACCAGCACGCATGTGCAGGTCGATGCGCTTGTGTTCGTTCAGCACATAGACCAGCAAGAACCCGAGGATCCCGAGCAACAGACCGGACGTCGCGTGCAGCGCGATGTCCCACCACCAGAAGCGTTCGTAGAAGCTGCGGAACTCGCCGAGAAAGAGTGCGCCGAAGACAAACAGAATGGTCAGCAATTCGTACTCGGCCGGGATGCTGACCGGCAATCGCTTGCCGAACAGCATGGACGCTCCGGTGACGGCCATGATCGCGAGCAACCAGACACCGCTCACCCACATGCTCTGGGCAAGCAGCAGCACCAGTTCGACCGCCATCACGGTCTGCAAGATGATCAGGACGCCGAGTCGGAGGCGCGACGCGCGTGTCACGCACCACCTGGTTCGCTGGCCTGTTGCCGATCGCCTGAAGCAGGCGACGACGATTGCAAAAGCTGGCGCAAGACCATGTCGAGGATGCCGCCGTTGGCGAAATACTCAACCTCGGCCGGTGCATCGATTCTGACCGTCGCCTCGAACGACGTTTCAGACCCGTCCTGCCGGGTTACCGACACGACCGCGCTTTGGCCCGGGACGATGCCGTTCGACAAACCACTGATGGTGAACGATTCATCGCCTTTCAAGCCGAGCGATTGCGCCGATTCGCCATCCTTGAACTGCAATGGCAGTACACCCATGCAAACCAGGTTGCTGCGGTGGATGCGCTCGTAGCTCTGGGCGATGACGGCCTTCACGCCGAGCAGGGCCGAGCCCTTGGCAGCCCAGTCGCGCGAGCTCCCCGAGCCGTATTCGCGACCGGCGATGACGATCAGCGGGGTGCCTTCTGCCTGGTAACGCATCGCAGCGTCGTAGATGCTCATCGGGTCACCGCTGGGGATGTGCAGCGTCCACGGACCTTCGGTCCCCGGCGCGATGGCGTTGCGCAGCCGGATGTTGCCGAAGGTGCCACGCATCATCACCTCGTGATTGCCACGGCGCGAGCCGTAGCTGTTGAATTCGGTGCGCGGCACGCCTTGCTCGACCAGATACTGGCCGGCTGGCGAATTGGCGCCGATCGACCCCGCCGGAGAAATGTGATCGGTGGTGATCGAGTCGCCGAGCAAGGCGAGTGCGCGTGCGCCCTTGATATCGGCCTGCGCTGCAGGTTGATCGGCGAAATCGACGAAAAACGGCGGTTCTTGCACGTACGTCGAATCGGCAGTCCAGCCGAACAGTGTCCCGATCGGCGCCGGCATGCTCTTCCATTTGTCGTCGCCTTCGAAAATGCGTCCGTATTCGAGTTCGAACTGCTGCGCCGACACCGACGACGCGACCAGCGACTCAACTTCCTCGGCGGTCGGCCAGACGTCTCTCAGGTACACCGGTTTGCCGTCGGTGCCGGTGCCCAACGGGTCACGCGTCAGGTCGGTCAGCACCGTGCCAGCCAGCGCGTAGGCAACCACCAACGGCGGGGACGCCAGGTAACTCGCCTTCACCTGCGGGTGGATCCGTCCCTCGAAATTGCGGTTTCCCGACAGCACCGCGGCCACCGTCAGATCCTCGCTGCTGACGAGTTTGGCAACTTCGTCGGGCAATGGGCCGGAGTTGCCGATGCATGTCGTGCACCCATACCCCACCAGGTCGAAGCCGAGCTTGTCGAGATACGGTGTCAGGCCGGCCTTGTCGAGGTACTGGGTCACGACACGCGAACCCGGTGCCAGCGATGTCTTGACCCAGGGACGCGATTGCAGGCCGGCTTCGACCGCTTTTTTGGCCAGCAGGCCGGCGGCGATCATGACCGACGGGTTCGAGGTGTTGGTGCAACTCGTGATGGCCGCGATCACGACCGACCCGCGCGTCACGGCGGTTGCGGCGTTCGGTTGCTCCAGCTGTTCAGGCGGCGCCTTCAGGTATTCGCCAGCCTTCGCGCCACCTTCACCGAGAAGCCGCGCGATTGCGCTTGGACTCGGCTGCGGCGCCGCGCCTTCGGCTGCCGATCTGAACGATTGCGCAACCGCTGCCAGCGCAACGCGATCCTGTGGCCGCTTCGGCCCGGCCACGCTCGGCTCGACCTTGCCCAGATCGAGGTCGAGCACTTCGCTGAAGATCGGCTCGGCATCGGCGTCGGTCCTGAACAGGCCCTGCTCGCGCGTGTAGCGTTCGACCTTGTCCACGATATCGCCGCGCCCGGTCAGGCGCAGGTACTTCAAGGTGTTGGCGTCGACCGGGAACAGCGTTGCCGTGGCGCCGAACTCGGGCGACATGTTCGACAGCGTCGCGCGGTCGGCAATCCCCAGGCTGCTCAGACCGGGACCGAAGAACTCGACGAACTTGCCGACGACGCCGTGCGCCCTCAGCATCTGGGTCAGCGTCAAAACCAGGTCGGTTGCTGTGGTGCCGGGCGGCAATACACCGCTGGTGCGCACGCCAAGGACAACCGGCTTGGGCAGGAACATCGGCTGGCCCAGCATTGCGGCTTCGGCTTCGATGCCACCGACGCCCCAGCCGAGCACGCCGAGCCCGTTGATCATCGGGGTGTGCGAATCAGTGCCGACGAGGGTGTCCGGATAGGCCCAGCCATCGCGCTCGATGACCACGCGTCCCAGGTGCTCCAGGTTGACCTGATGGCAAATGCCCATGCCTGGTGGCACAACGCGAAAGCCCTCGAACGCCTGCTGCGCCCAGTTCAGCAGCGCATAGCGCTCACGGTTGCGTCGGTATTCCCAGTCGAGATTGATCGCGTAGGCGTCTTCGCTGCCGAAACGATCGACCTGCACCGAATGATCGATGACGAGGTCGACCGGGACGAACGGGTGGACGCGCTCGG
>JBDTQC010000443.1:0-3458 GCA_039932405.1 Ideonella sp. | reverse complement strand
GGCTCCTCGATGAAATACGGATCGTAGGCTTCGAAGCGCCGGATGTAGCGCATCGCCTGCGTCGTGTCGGCCCAGCCGTTGTTGCAATCCATCATCAATTCGACGTCCGGGCCGATCGCCTCGCGCGCCGCCTTGACGCGTTCCTCTTCTTCCGCCGGTGAAAGCCGGCCGGTCTTCATCTTCACCGCCTTGAAGCCTTTTTCCACATAGCCAGCCATCTCTTCGCCGAGCATCTGCGGCGACTTGCCATCCAGGTAATAACCACCGCTTGCATAAGCCGGCACGGATTCCAGTTCGACCGCGCCCAGGTATTTGTGCATTGGCAGGCCGCAGGAGCGGGCATTCAGATCCCACAGCGCCGTGTCGAGCGCACTCAGCGCGCGCATCACGGTGCCGCTGCGGCCCTGCAGCAGCGACTCCTGGTACATCTTCTGCCAGAGGCCCTCGACCGCGAGCGACTCCTGCCCGACCAGCAGCGGCCCCAGCAGTTCCTCGACCGCTGCGGTGAAGATGCCACCGCCCGCGCTGCCGACATAACAAAAACCGATCCCCTGAGCGCCGTCGGTGGACCGGATCTTGACCAGTCCGTAATGGCGCGCCGTGACGGTGCGGTTTGAAAACGATGTCACGCGATCGAGCGGAAGGCGGATGGCGCAGAACTCGACAGTCTGAATCTTCGGCAAGGCGGGGTTCCCCTTTTTTCAGCGCGACCGCGCGTCAACGGGTCGATTGTTGGAGCCCACGCAGCAAATTGAAACCGCCGTTCAGTCGGTTTTGAAGATAGAAAAATCATCTTCCCATGCGGCTTCGGCTCGCACTTCGAACCGAGTCATGCAGGCAACGCAAGCCGGCAAACCGCAATTTTTCTGTCGAATGAAGCTTGTCTGCGACGCTGCGTTCAGCGCCTGCAAAAAATCACAATCGGTTCTTCAGGGCACCTCGATCGAGAGCGCCCACCGCATTGTCTGACCAGCCGACACGTGACTCGAGAGCCCGAACCATGCCGCATCAACCGACAATCGATCCGTCTGCGAAACGCATCAACGGCCCGGTGATCCGACTGCACCCCGCCGACAACGTGGTGGTGGCGCGGGTCGATGTCGCGATCGGAACCGAAGTCCCGAGCGAGCGGTTTGTCAGCCGCAGCCAGGTTCCCGCGGGACACAAACTCGCCACCCGTGCGATTGCCCGCGGTGAGGTCATCCTCAAGTACAACGTCTGCATCGGCTTCGCTGCGGTCGATATCGCTGCCGGCAGCCATGTCCATTCGCACAACACCGAGTTTCACGAGTTCGACCGCGACTACGCGTTTGCCCGCGATTACCAGCCGACGCTTACCCTGCCGGTCGACGAGCAGGCCACCTTCCAGGGCTATGTGCGGGCCGATGGCGAGGTCGGCACGCGCAACTACATCGGTATCCTGTCGACCGTGAACTGCTCGGCAACGGTGGTGCACAAGGTCGCAGAGGCCTTCACAGCCGAGCGCCTGGCCGACTATCCGAATGTTGATGGCGTCGTTGCCCTCAGCCACGGTCTGGGTTGTGGGATGGAGATGAGCGGCGAGCCGATGGAGCTGCTGCGCAGAACCTTGGGCGGCTACGCGCGCCACCCGAACTTCGCCGCCGTGCTGATCATCGGGCTGGGTTGCGAGCGCAACCAGCTGAGCGGGCTGCTCGGGCAGGAAAAGCTGCAGGCCGGCGCGCGCCTGCACACCTTCGTGATGCAGGACACCGGGGGAACCCGCAAGACCATCGAGGCCGCGGTGCAGGCGGTGCAGGCCTTGCTGCCGGCGGCCAACGACGTCGCGCGACAGCGCGTTCCGGCGAGCCGGCTCAAGGTCGGTCTGCAATGTGGCGGCTCGGACGGCTTCTCATCGATCACCGCCAACCCGGCGCTGGGCGCCGCGATGGATATCCTGGTCCGCCACGGCGGCACACCCATCCTGTCGGAAACGCCCGAGATCTACGGCGTCGAGCACACCTTGACGCGGCGCGCCTGCAGCGTCGAGGTCGGCCAGAAGCTCATCGATCGAATCCGCTGGTGGAAAGAAGAGTATTCACCCGGACGCGATGTGCAGATCAACGGCGCGGTCAGCCCGGGCAACCACAGCGGCGGCCTGGCCAACATCTTCGAGAAGTCGTTGGGTTCGTCGATGAAAGGTGGAAGCACCGGATTGATGGCGGTATATCGCTATGCCGAGCCGGTGCGTCAGGCCGGTCTTGTGTTCATGGACACGCCGGGATTCGACCCGTGCTCCGCCACCGGGCAGATCGCGGGCGGCGCCAACATGATCATGTTCACGACCGGCCGCGGATCGATGTTCGGCGCCAAGCCGGTGCCTTCGGTGAAACTGGCAACCAACACGCCGATGTTCGAACGGCTGAGCGAAGACATGGACTTCAATTGCGGCGAGATCCTTGACGGCACCGCCACGATGGCCCAGACCGGTCAAGGCATCTTCGATCTGATGTTGCGCATCGCTTCCGGTGAACGCAGCAAGAGCGAATTGCTTGGCCTCGGAGACCACGAGTTCGTGCCGTGGAACATCGGCGTGGTCAGCTGAGCGGCGCCACACGCTCACTGCCGTCACGCGGTGGGAGGTGATTGAATTTATCGGACGTTGACGGGGTCTTTGGCATCTCGTTGGTCGACTTTTGACGAATCTGAAGACGCCGGATAGCGCAAGAGCGCTGCGGCGGGGTTCCGTGTTCCGTCCATGTCCCCCGGGCCGGTTTGCCATCTGCTGGCTTCGGAGCCGCCCGTCGCGGCCCTCCTCCTAAAGTGTCCCTCCACACCGCACCCCGTCGCATCACTCCGGGGCACCGCGGTTGTAGACAGCGAAGTCTGCACCGGTCGTGTATGCAGAAGTTCCCGGGTGATCGGCTGAGTGCCGCAAAGGAGAAGCTGGGATCGACCCGCCGTCGACTTGGAGCGTTGGTCTTGCGGTTCAAGGCGCTGTCAATGAGCCCAGGCCGACCGGCGACTGCAAACGACCCATTGCAGCCCGTCGCGACAGGCAGCTCTCGGGCAGGCCACCTCGACATCCAGTCAGATTCGGTTTCCGTGCACCATCCCAACGCCCCCTACGGGCTTGGGCTTGCGTCGGAAGACGAGCCCGGGCAAAGTCAGCAAAAACGGGATGCCGCTTTTGCCGGAAGGATAGTACTGGATGAAACCACAGTTATCTACCCACAAACCAAGCATCCATGCGGCTTGCGCTGGCTCAGCGCTCGCCGAGTTAGGGAGACAGGCGCCGGCGTTATGCAGCAAAATTGTCGCCCTATATACAAGTTGAGCGTCTTGAGCAATGCAGCAGGAACTCGAAATGCGGCGAACAGCCAAATGCGCTTGTGGCCAAGCGTCAATCACTGTCAATACCAATCCAGAGACGCACGGCGTATGTCACTGCACGAACTGCAAACGCCGAACTGGAAGCGCCTTCGGAATGTCCTCATACT
>JBDTQC010000442.1:0-3473 GCA_039932405.1 Ideonella sp. | reverse complement strand
GAGATCGTCTCGCCGGCATACCACTTCTTCTGTTCCGGCCGCTTGTAGGCGCGCCGCTTCCACGCCGTTGAAGGCAGCAGACCGGTCACCTCGCTTTGCAGGTCGATGCCAGTCTTGCGTCCGAAGCCGAACGGCTCCAGCTGGTCGTGCATCAGGTCGACCCCCATCTCGTTGGCCAGCGAGTAGTAGTAGACATTGCTCGACTTGACGATGCTGCGAACCATGTCGACCGGCCCCAGACCGCCATCTTCATGGCTGCGAAAGGTGTGGTTGCCGAACTGGAAGGAGCCGCCATCGAAAATGATCTGGTTCGGGCCGCGCTTGCCGGTCTTCAGCGCGGCCATCGCCATGAAAGGCTTGAAGGTGGAGCCAGGCGGATAGGTACCTCGCAGCGCACGATTCAGCAAGGGCTTGTCGATCGATTCGTTCAGGCCGCGCCACGAATCGACATCGATGCCATCGACGAACAGATTGGGGTCGAAAGTCGGCTTGCTGACGAATGCCAGCACCTCGCCGCTGCGCGGGTCGAGTGCGACCAGCGCGCCGCGCCGGTCTCCGAACATCTCCTCGACCATCGCCTGCAGGCGGATGTCGATCGACATCACCAAGGTGTTGCCGGGTGTGGCAGGATTGCTCTTGAGGCGCCGCACGGCCCGGCCGCCGGCGCTGGTTTCGACCTCCTCGAACCCGGTGGTGCCGTGCAACTCGCGCTCGTAGCTCTGCTCGACACCCAGCTTGCCGATGTAATCGGTGCCACGGTAGTTGGCCTGGTCCTCCGATTCCTCCAGGTCCTCCTTCTCGGCGCGGTTGATCCGCCCGATGTAGCCGATCAGGTGACTGCCGACTTCGCCAAGCGGGTAATTGCGAAACAGCCTCGCCTTGATCTCGACCGCCGGGAAGCGGAAACGCTGGGCCGTAAATCGGGCCACCTCTTCATCGCTGAGCTTGGTCCGGATCGGCAGCGATTCGAAACTCTTGCTTTCCTCGACCAGGCGCTTGAACCGCTTGCGGTCGCGCGGCTGAATCTCGACCAGTTCGGCCAGCGAGTCGATCGTTGCGTCAAGGTCGTCGGCCTTCGACGGCGTGATCTCCAGCGTGAAGGCCGAATAGTTGTTTGCCAGCACGATGCCGTTGCGATCGACGATCAGGCCGCGGTTCGGCACGATCGGCACCACCGCAATGCGGTTATTGTCGGCACGTGTGGCCAGCTCATCGTGCTTGTTGACCTGCAAAAATACCAGCCGGGCAGTCAACAGGCCGAACCCGATCAACACGAACGCGACGGCGGCCAGCAAGCGGGCGCGAAAACGCCCGAGCTCGAGTTCGATGTCCTTCAGTTCGGTCACAGCGGTCGATTCTTATCCGGATCCGGGGTTCTGCGCTGCGGTGCCAGCAACAACGAGGTGATCACTGGCCAAAACAAGGCCTCGAAAAATGGTGCTGCCACCAGCGACCACCCTGGCAACATGCCGCCCGCCAGCATGCGAACGATGAACGAAACAGCGTGCGCCAGCATGAACAGCGGCAATACCTGGATCATCTGCGCCGGCACGCCAAACCACAACAGGCGCCGGTGCATGCTGATCGCGAAATAACTCAGCAGGGTATACGCCAGTGCATGCTGTCCGAGCAGCGCGCCGTCGTGAACATCGATCAGCAGGCCGAACATGAATGCCGTCCCGACCCCGACCCGGCGCGGCTGGTGGACATTCCAGAACACCAGCGTCAGCGCCAGCATGTCGGGAATCGCCGGGCTGCGTCCAAACTGGACCAGATCAAGCACCAGGGCGACGAACAGCGTGAATCCGATGAACACCGGATTGGCCGGCAGCAGCAGTTGCTGGCTGATCCTGGACATCTCAGAGCCCCGTCCTTGGCAGACCGCGCGGCATGTCAGTCATGGACGGCCGCCTCTCTTTGCGCCTTGCTTGGCGCTTTCCTTGCCGGCTTCTCGGCTGATTGCCCCGCGCTCGACTGGCACAGGGTCGTCGGCAAGCGGAATCGGACGCGCCGGCAACTGGGTCTGGATCGGCTCGAGCACCAGCACATGCCGGATGGCGTCGGCCGACGCAAGCGGCTTCAGGCTGATTCGGGCGAACCCGGAATCGGCAACACGCTCGACCTTGGAAACTGAAGCAACCGCGAGCCCGGGTGGATAGACACCATCCACGCCTGAAGTCGTCAAGGTATCGCCAACCTGCACGTCGGCATTGCCCGCCATGAATCGCAATTCCAGACCTTCACCACCGATCGCCCCGAGCCCGCCGAACGCGGCGCTGCGCGCCTGGGTTCGGGTATTCAGCACCGGGATGGCCGCGTCCTTGTCGGTCAGCAAGGTGACTTCCGAGCTCAACGGATAGACCCGGGTGACCTGCCCGAGCACCCCGGTCTCGTTGATCACCGGCGAGCCGGCCACGATTCCCTGCTGCTTTCCATGATCGATGATGACCTTGCGCGAATACGGATCGGCAGCTTCGTAGAGGATTTCCGCGGCCTGCGACTTGACGACCAAGCCCGGACGCAACTCCAGCAACGCACGCAGCCGATCGTTTTCCAGCGTCAACTGCTCGACCCGGCTGGCGCGCTCCGACAGCAGGGCCAGTTCCTTGCGAGCCCGCGCTTCGGAACTGAGCGCCCGTTGCAATCCCAGCAGGTATTCCTGACCAACGGCCCACCCATCGACCGGAATGCTCATGCTTCGCTCCATCGGCAACAGCAAGGTCGCAATCACCGAACGCAGCGGGTGGGTGACCTGGAAGCGCAAGTCGGCCACCATCAAAAAGACGGCCAACGCCGAAAAAAGGCTGAGTTTGGTCAGCGCCGAAGTACCCTGCCGGAAAAATGGCGGGGGAGTTCGGTCGAGCAAGCCCAGCGAAGTAGCCACTGCAGATCAATCAGGACCGGTCGATCGGCGCCACAGGGAGTCAGGCGGTCAATCCCTCTCCCTGCGCGGCCTCACTCCGAGGTAAAGATGGAGCCAAGGCGCTCCATGCGTTCCAGGGCCATGCCGCAGCCCCGCACGACGCAGGTCAGCGGGTCTTCTGCAACCAGCACCGGCAAACCGGTTTCCTCGGCCAGCAAGCGATCCAGATCACGCAGCAAGGCACCGCCACCGGTCAGCATCATGCCGCGTTCGGCAATGTCGGCACCCAGTTCGGGCGGCGTCTGCTCCAGCGCATTCTTGACCGCAGAGACCATCTGGTTCAACGGGTCGGTCAGCGCCTCGAGGATTTCGTTGCTGCTGATCGTGAACGAACGCGGCACGCCTTCACTGAGGTTGCGGCCCTTGACCTCGATCTCCTTGACCTCGGAACCCGGAAACGCGCTGCCGATGTTCTTCTTGATCGACTCGGCGGTCGGCTCGCCGATCAGCATGCCGTAGTTGCGGCGGATGTAGTTGATGATCGATTCATCAAATTTGTCGCCGCCGACCCGGATGCTGCCCTTGTAGACCATGCCGCCCAGGCTGATGA
>JBDTQC010000441.1:0-3491 GCA_039932405.1 Ideonella sp. | reverse complement strand
CATGATCGCCAGGATCAGCAGCAACACGATGACGGCCTCGCGGTTCTTCTCGAGCCGTGGCGGCCTGACGACGAAGCGCCGGTACAGCGCATACAACACCGCCGCAGTCACCGCCAGTTCGACGCCGTCCTTGAAAGCCGCGAACGGACCGCCGAAGACCGTCGGGAACGATGCAGCCTCTGCGTAGCCGATGGCGATCAGCTGCAGCTTGCGCAGCAACAGCGAGACAAAGCCGACGAAGATCACCGCGTGCATCAGCCCGGGGCGCCATTCGCGGTGCAGCATGCGTTGCTGCAGAACGCCGTTGACGAGAACAGTCTTCAGCCGTTGCACCGGCCGGTCGAAACGCGCCGCCGGCGCCAACGCGACGACAATCGCCAGCTTGCGCCAAGCCAGCACACAGAAGCCGGCGAACGCCAGCAGCATCAAGACGCTGATTCCCGCCGGGTTCATCGCGCACCGTCCCTTCGCCACGCCGCCATTCGCCGCCGGGATCGTCGAGACTGGGCGCCCGTTCCTACTTTAGGCAGCGGCTCGCCACGGCAGTTGATCCACGTCAAGCCGAAGCCCTGGCCCCGCCCTGATGATCAACACTTGCCGAGTTGCCGGAGACCCCGCGATGCAGATGCAAGACAGCCATGCGCCGGCACCGTCGCGGCCGGCCACGCCATCGACGCTGCGCGGCTGGGTCATGGCGTCGCGCCCCCACACGCTGACGATCGGCATCAATCCGGCGCTGGTCGGCTGCGCGCTGGCTTGGCAGCAGACCGGTCGCATCAATGTGGCGGTGATGCTGCTGTCGATCCTCGGCGCGCTGTTGCTGCAGACTGGCACCAACCTCGATAACGACGTCAGCGATTTCCAGCGCGGTACCGACCGCGCCGGCCGCCTGGGACTGCCGCGCGCCACCGCGCTGGGGTTGCTGACGACTCACCAGGTGCGAACCGCGTCGCGCGGCTGCTTCGTCGTCGCGACGCTGATCGGCTTGATGCTGACGTGGCGCGGCGGCTGGCCGATCTTCATCGCCGGTTGCGCATCGGCAGCGGCGGCGATGTCTTATTCGGGTGGGCCGAAGCCGATCTCTTACACGCCGTTCGGCGACGTGGTGGTCTGGCTGTTCTTCGGCCTGGTCGCGGTATGTGGCAGCTACTACCTGCAGACTTTCGACCTGACTGCCGGCGTCGCCGTCGCCGCGACGATGGTCGGGCTGCCGGCGACCGCCGTGCTGGTCGTCAACAACTACCGTGATCTCGACCCGGACCGCGCCGTCGGCAAGCGCACGCTGGCGGTCTGCCTGGGGCGCGCGTTCAGCCGCTGGGAATACGCGCTGCTGATGTTGGCGCCTTTCGCGTTGCTTGCACCGCTGGCGTGGCTGACCGGCATCGGCGTGTCGCTGGCGATTCCGCTGCTGTCGCTGCCGTCGGCGCTGAAACTGGTGCGCCGCTTCTGGCGCGAGACGCCGGGCCCGGCCTTCAACGCGCTGCTGGCGCGCACCGCGCGGCAGCAAGTGCTGTTCTCGGCGCTGTTGTGCGTCGGCATCCTGCTGGCGTGAACTTCGGCCGCGCTCAATACCGGCCGTGCTGCTTGAAGACGTAGTTCGTCAGCTCGCTGGCCTGCGCCGATAGCCGCGTCTGCACCCGATGCACCGCGCGGACGATTGCGCACATGACCGCGTACAGGATGCGCGGATGGCTGTCGACCAGGCTGTCGAGGTCAACGCGGCTCAGCTCCAGCAGCTGCGATGCTTCGGCAGCCACCAGCGACGCATGACGCGGCGTGCCATCCAGAAAGCCGAGCTCATGCGCCAAGTCGCCGGCGCGCAAGGTGGTCAGCAGCGTCTCATTGGCGGTGCCGGCGTACTTGACGACCGACAGCGTGCCGTCGACGACGACGAACAGCCGATCGTCGACCGTACCCTCGCTGCCGACGACCTGGCCGGCCGCGAGCTTGTGCAGCCGAACGCGGGTGGCCAGCACCTCGCAGTCGGCCGGGGACAACTCGGCAGCCAGCGGGCTGGATGCGAGGGCTTGGAGGACGGCGGCGTGAATTGCGGTCATGGCGGACTTGGTGCGGCAACGGGCGCCGGCGGTTGAGAGGAGGGTACGGTCGCAGGCAGCGCGGCTGCGGACGCGCTGGCGCCTGCGGCCCCGAATGTCTGCTCGGCGCGCTTGACGAAGGCGTCGATCATCGCCCGCGACACATGGCCGACCGCCGGCGCGGCGAGCCGATCGAGCAGGCCGTCGGCGATCTCATACGAGACGGCGAAGTGGATGCGGCAGCCGAAGTCGCCAAGCCGCGTCAGCTGCCAATCGCCCTGGAAGTGGCGAAACGGCCCTTCGACCAGCCGCACCTGCAGCCAGTCGGGTCGCCGCTTGGCGTTGTCGGTGCGGAAACCGAAGCGCACCGTCATGAAGCTGAATTCCAGCCGCGCGGCTACGCGGTCGTCGCTGCGCTCGAAGATCGTCGCGCCGACGCACCACGGCACGAACAGCGGGTAGGACTCGGCGTGCTCGATCAGGTCGAACATCGACTCCACCGGGTACGGGACCAGCACCGAATGACTGAGCTCCATCGCCATCGTCCCCAAGAACACGCCACTTGACCTAGATCAGCCCGGCGCAAATCGCGAACACCCACACTGTCAGCTTGCGAAGGCAACCTTGCCTGTTGCAGCGCGGCCCGCGCTGATCCATATCAACAAGGCGCCAGTTTTCACTTCAGAGGAATCGACATGAAGCCAGTGTTCACGATCGCCGTCGCCGCGGCAGCCCTCCTCGGCAGCGCCGGCAGCGCAGTCGCCGGTACGCCCGAAGACATCATCGCGGCGCAGAAGTGCTCGAAATGCCACACCGCGACCACGACGAAGAAGGGGCCCTCGTGGGCCTCGCTGGCGCAGAAGTACAAGGGCGACCCGGCGGCCGAGGCTCGGCTGGTCGCGATGCTCAAGACCGGCGGCAAGACCTCCGACGGCGACGACCACAAGAAGATCGAGGCGAGCGACGCCGACCTGAAGGCGATCGTCGCCATTGTGCTGTCGTCGAAATAGCGTGCCGTCGGTGCGCCGGAGAACTGTCCCATGACCAAAGGCGATCGACCGGGGTTCATCGGCCGAGTGCGTCGCGCCCTGTTCTCGCCGTCGCTGCGCTGGTCGGTGGCGGCGCTGCTCGGCTTGGGCCTCGTGGTTGGCGCGGGCGCCGTGATCTCGACACAAGTCGCGCTCGCCGTTACCGGCACCGACGAGTTCTGCGGCAACACCTGTCATTCGCACGAGAAGTTCGTTTTCCCGGAGCACAAGCTGTCAGCGCATTACACCGGTCGCACCGGTGTGCGGGCGATGTGCATCGACTGTCACGTGCCGCATTCCTACCCGGCCAAGATCATCTACAAAGCCCAAAAGGGCATGGAAGACGCCTACGCCGAGTTGCGCGGAACAATTTCGACGCAGGCCAAGTTCGATGCCGCGCGCTGGCGCCTGGCCAATGTCGTCTGGG
>JBDTQC010000440.1:0-3513 GCA_039932405.1 Ideonella sp. | reverse complement strand
TTGCGGGTGCGCCGGCCATCGACCGATGCGCTGGGGCGCAGCTGGACCTTCGCACGCGAGCCGCTGATGTTGCGCATGGTCTCGCAATTGATCCTGCCATTGGCCTTGCTGTTCAGCGTCTATATTTTCTGGCGCGGCCACAACCTGCCGGGCGGCGGCTTCATCGCCGGCCTGGTGACGGCGGTCGCACTGGTGCTGCAGTTCGTCACGCTCGGCCAGGGTCGGGCCGAAGCGCTGCTGCACGGCCGCGCAGGGCGTCGCTTCACCCGCTGGGCCGGCAGCGGACTGGCAATCGCGGGGCTGACCGGCATCGGCGCATTTGCGTTCGGACATCCTTTCCTGACCAGCGCCAGTGCACATCCCAGCGTGGCCTGGCTTGGCGAATTGCCGTTGGCGACGGCCGCACTGTTCGATCTGGGCGTGTATGTGACGGTGGTCGGAGCGACGATGCTGATGTTGTCGGCGCTGGCCGCCGCCAGTGCAGAGCCGCCACTGCCCCGGCGGCTCGCCCGATGAACGGGATCAACCTCGACGGGGCGGCTCGCGCCTTCTGTACTTGCGCCTCGGAGATCGCAGCATGAGCATGGAATTTCTGGTCGCCAGCGGCATCGGTTGGGTCACCGCCTGCGGCATCTACCTGCTGCTGCGTGGCCGCACCTTCACCGTCGTGCTCGGCTTGAGCCTGCTCGGCTACGCGGTCAATGTCTTCATCTTCGCGATGGGCCGGCTCTGGCGCGATGCGGCTCCGATCCTCAGCGAAGGTCCGCTGTTTGCCGATCCGCTGCCGCAGGCGCTGGTGCTGACCGCGATCGTGATCGGCTTTGCGACCACCGGATTCGTCATCGAACTGGCCCTGCGCAGTCGCCACGAAAGCGGCAGCGACCATGTTGATGGCCAGCGCGCGGCGGCGCGCCACATCGGCAAGCAGCGGCGTTCATGAATCTGCAACAGTTGATCGCGACCCACCTGCCTGTGCTGCCGGTTCTGCTGCCGGCATTCACTGCGATGCTGCTGCTGTTGATCGGCGACCACGGCAACGACGCGCGCCCCGGCCAAGGCTTGCGCCGCTTGCAGCTGGCGCGTGCAATCGCCATCGGCTCGGCTGCGCTGGGCCTGCTCTGGGCGGTTCGGTTGGCGCTCGATGCAGATCAGGGCATGTTGCAGGTCTACCGGGTCGGCGATTGGGCGCCGCCATTCGGCATCGTGCTGGTGGTTGATCGGCTGTCGGCGATGATGCTGCTGCTCACCGCATGCATCGCGCTGCCGGTGCTGGTTTACGCCTGTGGCGGATGGGACAGCCATGGTCGGCATTTCCATCCGATGTTCCAATTCCAGCTGATGGGTCTGAACGGGGCATTCGTGACCGGTGACCTGTTCAACCTGTTTGTCTTCTTCGAGGTGCTGCTGGTCGCCTCGTATGTGTTGATGTTGCATGGTCAGGGCCGCGCGCGTTACCGGGTCGGTGTCCACTACGTGGTGTTGAACCTGGCTGCGTCGGCGCTGTTTCTGATCGGCGTGGCGCTGATCTATGGGCTGACTGGCACCCTCAACCTGGCCGATCTCGCATTGCGCGTACCCGGCGTGAACGGTCCGGAAGCCGCCGTGTTGCAGGCCGCAGCACTGATCCTGCTGGTCGTGTTCGGCTTCAAGGCTGCGCTGGTGCCGTTGTCGGTCTGGCTGCCAGCCACCTATTCGGCGGCGAGCGCGCCGGTGGCTGCCTTGTTCGCGATCATGACCAAGGTCGGCGTCTACGCCATCTTGCGGGTTCATGGTGTCGTCTTCGGCGCGGATGCCGGCGCCTCGGCCTTGCTCGTGCAACCGGTGCTGCTGCCGCTGGCGCTCGCGACCAGCGTGCTCGGGGTGCTGGGAGCGCTGGCCGCGCATACCCTGCCGCGACTGGTGGCCTGGTTGACGGTGGTATCGGTGGGTACGGTCGTCTCGGCGATCGGCCTGTTCACCAACGATGCCTGGTCGGCGGCGCTGTTCTACATGGCCAACAGCAGTCTGGTGATCGCCGGATTGTTTCTGCTGTCCGAGTTGGTCGCCGCGCAGCGTGGCGCCGTGGGTGGGCGCCTGAAGCCGGCGTCCCAGGTTGCGCAGCCGCAGATGCTCGGCCTGATGTTGTTGCTCGGCGCGGCCTCGGTGGCCGGGCTGCCGCCATTGCCGGGGTTCATCGGCAAGCTGATGATCCTCGAGGCGGCGCTCGCGTCGCCACTGGTGGCAGCGGTCTGGGTCGTCGTACTGGGTGTCGGCTTGTTGACCCTGATCGGGGTGGCGCGTGCCGGCAGCATCCTGTTCTGGAATGCCCGCGACGATCTGTCGGTCGGCCCGCAATCGGGGGCCAGCCTGCGGCTGCTTGGTGCCACGTCCGCCTTGCTGGCCGGCAGCGTCGTGATGACCGTGTTCGCCGCCCCGCTGCAGCGCTATACCGCTGCGGCGGCGCTGCAACTCAACGATCGCGCCGCGTATGGCCGTGCGGTGCTGGGCGTGCGCGACGGTGTGCCGATCGACAACCGGCTACCGTATCGGGGAACCGCGCCGCCCGCCTTGCCGGAGCCAGTGCGATGAAGCAGACGACTGCGCAGTCGGGCGGGGCGCGCCGCTGGTTGGGCCACCCGACGCTGTCGGTGCTGATCGCTGTCTGCTGGCTGCTGCTGCAGCAGTCGCTGGCGTTGCCGCAATGGATTGCGGCCGTGGTGCTCGGCGCGCTGCTGCCGTGGCTGCTCGGCGGATTTCTCCCCACGTCGGTTCTGCCCCGCAAGCCGCGTGTTGTGCTGCGCCTGCTCGGCATCGTGATCTGGGATGTCGTCGAATCGAATCTGGTGGTGGCCCGCATCGTGCTCACGCCGTGGTCCGATCCGCAGCCGGCCTGGATCAAGGTGCCGATGGAGATCCGACATCCGCTGGCGCAGGTCCTGTTGGCAAGCATCATCACCAATACCCCGGGTACCGTGTCTTGTGCGATCGACGAAGACAGCAACGAGATCACCGTGCATGTGCTCGACTGCACCGATCCGGTGGCGCTGGTGGCGCAGATCAGGCAGCGCTATGAACAGCCTTTGAAGGAGATTCTCGGATGATCATCCAATGGGCCTTGGATTTCGCGCTCGCATGCGTCGCGTTGGCCATGTTGCTGGGCTGCTGGCGCCTGCTGCGCGGCCCCGCTGCGTGTGACCGCGTGCTCGCGCTCGATACGCTGTATGTCAATACGGTTGCACTGCTGGTCTTGCTGGGGTTGCAGTGGCGCAGCGACCTGCTGTTCGAGGTGGCGCTGCTGATCGCGATGCTCGGTTTTGTCTCCACCGTTGCGCTGTCGCGGTTTCTGACGCGCGGCGATGTAATGGGTTGATTGCAGCCTGGCGGCTGAACGTAGAGGAGTAGCCTGATGAACGATCCGTCGCTCTGGATCCAGATTCCGATTGCGGCCATGCTGGTGGTTGGCGGTCTGTTCACGTTGATCGGCGCGATCGGCCTGGTCCGATTCGGCGATTTCTTCATGCGCATGCATGCACC
>JBDTQC010000439.1:0-3536 GCA_039932405.1 Ideonella sp. | reverse complement strand
AAGCGCAGTTGCTCGAGCACCTCGGCCGACAACAGCTGTGCTTCGTCGATCATCAACACGCTGTTGCGTCCGGCCGCGTGGGCATCGAGCAGAAAGCGGTTCAACGGGTCAAGGTAGGTCTTGACCGTGCTCTGACCGGGAGCCGCTGGCACCTCGACGCCGAATTCCTCGCACACGGAAGCCAGCAATTCAGTTACCGTCAACTTCGGATTGAAGATGTAGGCGATGCGGCAGTCGGCCGGCACCTGATCGAGAAAACAGCGACACACCGTTGTCTTGCCGGCGCCAATCTCGCCGGTCAGCAGCACGACGCCGCCACCGGAGTTCAGCCCGTAGGTCAGGTGAGCGAGCGCCTCCCGGTGGCGCTCGCTCATGTAGAGGTAGCGTGGATCGGGTGCGATCGAGAAGGGTTCGTGCTCGAGGCCGAAATGCTGCACGTACATGATGCCGAGAATACCCGCACCCGCTTGTTATGCTCGCGCCCAACCGATCCTGCACCGCTCACACCATGTTGACGATCACCAAATGTCTGGCCGCTGGCCGCGGGTTGGCACCCGTCCTCCTCAAGCGCGCAGCCACCGTATCGCTGGATTGGGATATCCGGCAGCGCAGCCGTTTCCAGGCGACCGATAGCCTGGCGCGGCCGATCGCTGTCTTCCTGCCGCGCGGCAGCGTGGTGCGGGGCGGCGATGTGCTGGTGGCCGACGACGGATCGTTGTTGCGTGTGATTGCCGCGGATCAGCCGCTGATGCAGGTGCGCCATTGCAGCGAGCACGGCTCGGCTTTCGATCTGATGCGCGCGGCCTATCACCTGGGCAATCGCCACATTGCGCTCGAATTGCGGACCGATCGCCTGCTGCTCGAACCCGATCACGTGCTGGCCGACATGTTGCGGCAGATGCACCTGATCGTCACCGACGTCTCGACTGCATTCGAGCCGGAATCGGGTGCCTACGCGGCTGGGCCTTCGCATGCCCATGGCCATTCGCATGGCGCTCATCAGGACAAAGACCACGATCACGGCCACAGCGCCGATCACCACGACCCTGGGCAGGTGCACAGTGGGCATGGCCGCGATCACGCACCCCGGCCCGCTGATCGCACGCATGATTGACACCGTTGCACAAAGCCGCACGGCGTTGCATCTGATGTGGCTGGCATCGCCGGCACTCCCGGTTGGCGGTTTCAGCTATTCCGAGGGCCTCGAGTCTGCTGTCGAGCATGGATTGGTCAGCAACGAATCCGAAGCCTCGCAATGGCTGACCGATCAGCTGTGGCTGGTCCAGGTGCGCAGCGACTGGGCGGTTGCCGCTGCCGCCCATGTCGCATGGCAGGTTGACGATGGCGTGGCGCTGAACGCACTCAACGACTGGGTTCTGCAGACGCGCGAATCGGCCGAGTTGCGGCTGCAAACCGAACAGACCGGCCGCTCGCTGGTCGAATGGCTACGCAACAGCGCCCATTCGCACGATCATCGAATTGCCCGACTGGCTACCTTCAAGCCCGCTCCAAGCTGGCCGCTGGGCTTTGCGCTGGCGACGGTGCTCGCTGGCGCCACTGCCCGGCAGGCCGTGCAGGCGCTGGCCTTCAGTTGGGCCGAGAACATGGCGCAGGCCGCGATCAAGGCTGTGCCGCTCGGCCAGGCGGGAGCGCAACGCGTGTTGGGCCGGCTGGTTGATGAGATACCGGCGGCGGTCGAACAGGCAATCGACCTGCCTGCAGCGATGCACCAGGCACATGCGCCGATGCTGGCCATCCTGTCAGCGCAACACGAGACGCAATATTCGCGCTTGTTCCGCTCTTGAACGATGCCTCCCTGGCATCAAACATGCATCGTTGCGCTGATCCGCACGAATCGATAATCCAGACATGAACCGATTGCACAGCATTCCTGGCCGAACCAGAAACCTTCCACCGCTGCGCGTGGGCATTGGCGGCCCGGTCGGCTCGGGCAAGACGACGCTGGTCGAGATGTTGTGCAAGGCGCTGCGCACGCGCTACGACCTGGTCGTCGTCACCAACGACATCTATACCAAGGAAGACCAGCGGCTGCTGACGGTGGCCGGCGCGCTCGACGCCGAGCGCATCATCGGCGTCGAAACCGGCGGCTGCCCGCACACCGCGATCCGCGAAGATGCCTCGATCAACCTGGAAGCGGTCGATCGCATGTTGGCAAAATTTCCCGATGCCGACATCGTCTTCATCGAATCCGGTGGCGACAACCTGGCGGCCACCTTCAGCCCTGAGTTGTCGGACCTGACGATCTACGTGATCGATGTCGCGGCGGGCGAAAAAATCCCTCGCAAAGGCGGCCCAGGCATCACCCGCAGCGACTTGTTCGTCATCAACAAGACCGATCTGGCGCCTTACGTGGGCGCTGACCTCGAGGTGATGCGCAGCGACACCATCCGCATGCGCACCGGACCGAACGGCCTGCGTCCGTTCGTGATGAGCAACCTGAAAACACTGGACGGCCTCGACGAAGTGATCGCTTTCATCGAAGCCAAGGGCATGCTGAAGGCCGGATAACCCAGCCCTCGACGGATTTGACTATCTGAAGACGAACGCCTTCGCAGCGTCGAAGGGATGCGTCTGCTTCCAGTGGCGCGCGATGTCGATGCGCCGCGTCACCCAGACCCGATCGTGTTTTTCGATGTGGTCGAGAAAGTGCTGCAGCGCCCGCATCCGTCCTGGCCGACCGACCAGCCGGCAATGCATGCCGATGCTCATCATGCTCGGGCGGTCCTCGCCCTCGGCATACATCACGTCGAACGCGTCGCGCAGGTACTGGAAAAACGGATCGCCGTGACTGAAGCCCTGCGGCAGCGCAAACCGCATGTCGTTGTTGTCCAGCGTGTAGGGCACGACCAGATGCGGAGCCAGCGTGCCGTCGGTCTTCTCGACCTGCAACCAGAACGGCAGATCGTCGCCGTAATAGTCGCTGTCGTATTCGAAGCCGCCGTGGTCGACGACCAATCGGCGGGTATTCGGGCTGTCGCGTCCGGTATACCAGCCAAGCGCCGGACTGCCGACCACCTGTTCGACCGCCTGCATGGCCAGGCGCATGTGCTCGCGTTCACGCACCTCGTCGACTTGCTGGTAGTCGATCCAGCGCCAGCCATGGCAGGCGATCTCGTGGCCGAGTTCGACGAACGCAGACGCCACTTCCGGACATCGCTGCAGCGCCATGCCGACGCCGAACACCGTCAGCGGCAGGCCACGCCTTTCGAATTCGCGCAGGACGCGCCACACGCCGACCCGCGAGCCGTATTCGTAGACGCCTTCCATGCTGCGGTAGCGTGCCGGGTAGGCAGGCGGACTGGCCATTTCGGACAGCAATTGTTCACTGCCGACGTCGCCATGCAAGATCGAATTCTCGCTGCCTTCCTCGAAGTTCAGCACGAACTGCACGGCCACGCGCGCCTGGCGAGGCCAGCGCGCATCGGGTGGCCAACGGCCGTGGCCGCGCATGTCACGTGGGTAGGCGTCTTGCTGGTTCGCGTTCATGGACAAATCATTTTCGAGTGTTCAGTTGC
>JBDTQC010000438.1:0-3543 GCA_039932405.1 Ideonella sp. | reverse complement strand
CAGTTCCTTTAATGTCTTGTCGCCCGAAATGTCCCTGATAACCTGTTCCGCGGCGGATTTGCCGAACACCAGCAGGTCGAGCAGCGAATTGGTGCCAAGCCGGTTGGCGCCGTGCACGCTGACGCACGAACACTCTCCGACCGCAAACAGCCCGCCCACGACGCTGTTCGGATTGCCGTCTTTCGGAATCACGACCTGACCATTGATGTTGGTCGGGATGCCACCCATCTGGTAGTGGATGGTCGGCACCACCGGGATCGGCTCCTTGGTGATATCGACGTTGGCAAAGTTGTGACCGATCTCGAAGACGCTCGGCAGGCGCTTCATGATCGTCTCCGCGCCCAGGTGCGTCATGTCCAGATGGATGTAGTCCTTGTCGGGGCCGCAGCCACGGCCTTCCTTGATCTCCTGATCCATGCAGCGCGAGACAAAATCGCGCGGCGCCAGATCCTTCAGCGTCGGCGCGTAGCGCTCCATGAAGCGCTCGCCGTCGCTGTTGCGCAGAATCGCGCCTTCGCCGCGGCAGCCTTCGGTCAGCAATACGCCGGCGTTGTGCACGCCGGTCGGATGGAACTGCCAGAACTCCATGTCCTCGAGCGGGATGCCGGCGCGAGCGGCCATGCCCAGCCCGTCGCCGGTATTGATGAACGCATTGGTCGATGCAGCAAAGATCCGGCCCGCACCGCCAGTTGCCAGCAAGACCGTCTTGGCTTCGAGAATGTGCAGATCGCCCGTTTCCATCTCCAGCGCGGTCACGCCGACGACATCACCTTCGGCATCGCGGATCAGATCGAGCGCCATCCATTCGACGAAAAAGTTGGTGCGCGCCTTGACGTTCTGCTGATACAGCGTATGCAACATCGCGTGGCCGGTGCGGTCGGCCGCTGCGCAGGCGCGCTGAACCGGCTTCTCGCCGTAATTGGCGGTGTGGCCGCCAAATGGGCGCTGATAGATCGTGCCGTCGGCATTGCGGTCGAACGGCATGCCGAAATGCTCCAGTTCATAGACCACATTCGGGGCCTCGCGGCACATGAACTCGATCGCGTCCTGATCGCCGAGCCAGTCAGAACCCTTGATGGTGTCGTAGAAATGGAAGTGCCAGTTGTCCTCGCTCATGTTGCCGAGCGAGGCACCGATGCCGCCTTGCGCCGCGACGGTGTGCGAGCGGGTGGGAAAGACCTTCGAGAGAACCGCCACGTTCAGACCGGCCTGCGCCAGCTGCAACGAGGCACGCATCCCGGAACCGCCCGCACCGACGATCACCACGTCGAATTTTCTTCTTGTCACGTCCTGCATCACAGTCTCCACAACACTTGGATTGCCCAGCCCGCACACGCGACCAGCCATGCAATGGTGAAAATCTGCAGCGCCAACCGAACGCCCACCGGCTTGACGTAGTCCATCCAGACATCACGCATGCCGACCCAGACGTGATACAGCAGCGAGGCGATGACAACGAAAGTCAGTGCCTTCATCCACTGCGAAGAGAAGATCGCCGCCCACTTGTAATAGTCGAGCTGGCCGGGCAGCAGCACCTGCACCACCACCAGCAGGGTAAACAGCGCCATCAGGCCAGCGGTGACGCGTTGCGACAGCCAATCGCGCAGCCCGTAGTGGGCGCCGACGACGATGCGTTTCGATCCGAAATTCTGTGCCATTGTCGATGCCGGTCAGAAGAAGAGCTTGAAAGCCAGCGCCAGCGTCAGCGCAATACTCAAGACGAGTGTCACGATCGCGCTGGATTGGCCGAATTTCTTGTCCACGGCATGGGTCATGTCCATCCACAGATGCCTCACACCAGCGATCAGGTGGTGCAGGAAGGCCCAGATCAGGGCAAGCGCCACCAGTTTGAAGACAAAGCCAGGCAAGCCGAGGGCACCAACCCGGAACACCGATGTGAACTGCTCGTAGGAGATTTCGGAAGTCACGCTGGTATCGAACATCCAGATGATGAACGGCAACAGCAGAAACATGATCACGCCACTGACTCGGTGCAGGATCGACACCAGTGCCGCCGGCGGCAGTCGGTAGCGGGCAATCTGCGAGACGTGGATGTTCCGGTATTCCGGACGCTTCAGAGGTGGTGCTGCCATGCGCGGCTTTCTCGTGAAAAAATGTGTCTGAACAAAATAGTTTATTGCATTGCAGCAACCCGGCTGCAGGCGCGCACCGCGCGCCGACCCGAATCAGTTCAATTCGTTGCGATAGTGGTGGGCCTCGGTTCGGTAAAGACCGCGGCGCAACTCGACCGGCCGGTCTCCGTAGGTTAGCGACAGGCGCTCGACACTCAGCAAGGCGCTGCCAGGTGCCACGCCGAGCAATTCGGCCGCCACCGCATCAGCGGCTACGGCGCGAATCTTCTCTTCTGCGCGCACCATGTGAACCCCGAACTCGGTTTCGAACAGCGCATACATGGGGCCACGATAACCACTCAGGCGCTCAGCGCTCAGCCCCTTGAACAGGCGGCCGGGCAACCAGATGTCGTCGAAGATGACGGGCTGCCCGAGAAACGACAACACCCGACGGACCTGCACCGCCGCATCGCCCGATTTGAGACCGAAGGCGCGAGCCACTTCAGCGGGCGCTCGCATGCGCCGGCAATCGATGAAACGGCGTTGCGCAGGTTCCACCTGACCCTCGTCGGCAGAAAGTCGAAGGAACCGGTATTGAGCCTGCTGTGCCGAATGCGTGGCGACGAAAGTCCCTTTGCCCTGGCGCCGCACCAGCAGGTTGTCAGTCGCCAGTTCATCGATCGCCTTGCGCACCGTCCCCTGGCTGACCTTGAAGCGCGAAGCCAGCTCGAGCTCGCTCGGAATGGCCTCGCCCGGCCGCCATTCGCCGGCCTGCAGGCTGCGGGTCATCAAGGTCTTGATCTGGCGGTATAGCGGGCTGAACGACGGCGCAGGCTCGGCGATGTCGGTGACACGGACGGCCGCTGCAGGCGACGGGCCCGCGCCCCGACTGGTCGGGGCTTCGGAACTGTCGCCGGGGATGACGTTGCTCAACGCCTGGACATTCAGTCGCATGACCCTATTGCAGCACACGAGCCGCCGCAGGTCCATTCGCACACACCATTGACCTTTCATGTCTTCTATAAGATATAAGACGATCGACCTGTCTCAAGGTCCAAGGGATTGCTGCGCCTCAGGCTGGCACTACACTCCAGGTTTACCCGAAGTGCGGTCATTCGTCCTCGATGAGCGAACCTGTTGCCCGGTCCGACACGTCGATCGCGTCCGCACCCACGGCAATCCGTTTTCAAAGTTTCGAACCGTTCGACCTGATTGGAGAATCCAGATGAGCAAGTCCCCTGTTCGTGTCGCCGTTACCGGAGCTGCCGGCCAGATCGGCTATGCCCTGCTGTTCCGCATCGCCTCGGGCGAAATGCTCGGCAAGGACCAGCCCGTCATCCTGCAACTGCTCGAAGTACCCGTCGACAAGGCCCAGGAAGCGCTCAAGGGCGTGATGATGGAACTCGAGGACTGCGCGTTTCCGCTGCTGGCGGGGATGGAAGCGCACAGCGACCCGATGACCGCATTCAAG
>JBDTQC010000437.1:0-3547 GCA_039932405.1 Ideonella sp. | reverse complement strand
CCCGGCTGATCGACAGCCTGCAGCCGAACGGCATGCTGATCTACGAAACCTTCAACATCGACCACGCCAGCATCGGCAAGCCGTCGAACCCGGCATTCCTGCTCCGAAACGGCGAATTGCTCGAACGCTGCGTCAGCCTGCGGACATTGGCTTACGAAGATGGCTTCGCGGCCAATCCGGATCGCTTCATCCAGCGGATCGCTGCCGCCGCCTTCTGCGACGCTGCGGCAAACTCGACCGGCGGTGTGTCAGCGCAAGTGCGTCGATATCCGTTGTGATGCCCAGGTCGATCGGGCGGCGCCGCCGAGACGGCTAAAATCCGCCGATTCCCCAAGGATCCCCCGCATGAAACCCATTGTTGGCAGCACCGTCGCGCTGGTCACGCCGATGCACGACGACGGCAGCATCGATTTCGACGGCCTGCGCAGCCTGATCGACTGGCATGTCGCCGAAGGGACTGACTGCGTCTGCGTCGTCGGCACGACGGGCGAATCGCCCACAGTGACTGTCGACGAGCATTGCAAGATCATCCGCGTAGCCGTCGAACATGCCAAAGGCCGCATCCCGATCATGGCCGGGACCGGTGGCAACTCAACGCAGGAAGCGATCGAGCTGGCTCGGTATGCGGCCAAGGTCGGCGCTGATTGCTCGCTGTCGGTGGTTCCTTACTACAACCGGCCTTCGCAGGAAGGCATCTATCGGCATTTCAAGGCCATCGCCGAAGCCGTCGATCTGCCGATGATGCTGTACAACGTGCCCAGCCGCACGGTTGCCGACCTGTCGGTCGAGACGGCGCTGCGGCTGGCGCAGATTCCCGGCATCGTCGGCATCAAGGAAGCCAGCGGCGACATGGGCCGCGCAGCCTGGTTGATCAGGCAGGCACCGGCGAGCTTTCTGGTCTGTTCAGGTGATGATTCAAGCGCCGTGGCGTTGATGCTGCTCGGCGGCAAGGGCAACGTCAGCGTGACCGCCAACGTCGCACCGCGCGCCATGCATCAGCTGTGCATGGCGGCAATAGAGGGTCGTGTTCGTGAAGCCACCGAGTTGCACTTGCAACTTTTGCCTCTGCATCAGCATCTGTTTTGCGAGCCCAGCCCTGCACCGACCAAATGGGCGCTCGCCCAATTGGGCCGATGCGGCTCAGGCCTGCGTTTGCCGATCGTGCCGCTGACGGCCGCCGGCCAGGCAACCGTCGGTCAAGCGCTCAAAGACGCCGGTCTGCTTTGAACCGGCATTGATCATTCGAATTCCGCGACCAACCAGCATCGGGAGTCGGCCAAGGTCGGCTCCCTCGGAGAACTCCAACGTGTCCCTGCCCTTGCCTTTGCCATCGCACGCCCCTCGCGCTGTCCTTCTGAGTCTGACCGCCTCGATTCTGCTTGGCCTTGGCGGCTGCTCGTCGATCGAGAAAATGGTTTCCGGTGACAAGATCGACTACCGCGGCACTGCCAATCGAACCGTCGGTCTGGAGGTTCCTCCGGATCTCAGCCAGCTCGCGCGCGACACCCGTGCGCCGCAACCGGGCGGCGTCGTCACCGCTTCCACTTTCCAGCAACAGACCCCCGGCGCGGGCCTTCCGACCGCTGCTTCCACCGTACCGGAAGGCAGTGCTGATCTGCGCATCGAACGCAGCGGCGACGAACGTTGGCTTCTTACCACTCTGCCGCCGGAGAAAGTCTGGCCGCAGCTGGAAAGTTTCTGGCGCGACCGAGGCTTGAAGCTGACCGTCGACAATCCCGCTGCCGGCGTGATGGAAACCGAATGGGCGGAAAACCGCGCCAAGCTGCCGCAGGACATCATCCGCAGGACGCTGGGTTCCGTCATCGATTCCGCTTACTCGACCGGCGAGAAAGACAAGTTCCGCACCCGCGTCGAGCGCGGGACGAAGGGCACCGAGGTCTACATCAGTCACCGCGGCATGGTCGAGGTGTACGCCAACCAGACCAAGGACTCGACGGTCTGGCAGCCACGCCCGACTGACCCGCAGCTGGAAGGTGAAATGCTGCAGCGCCTGATGATCCACCTTGGTGCGAAGGAAGAGACTGCCAAGGTCGCGGTCGCCAGCGCGACCTCGGGCCCGCCGCGCGCGCGCCTGCTCGCCGACCAGCCAACCCCCAGCCTGCAAGTCGACGATGGCTTCGATCGCGCCTGGCGGCGCGTCGGCCTGGCGCTGGACCGTGGTGGTTTCACCGTCGAAGATCGGGATCGCAGCCAGGGCACCTATTTCGTCCGCTATGTCGATCCGGGGCAGGCCGGCAAGGAGGAACCCGGCTACTTCGCTCGCCTGTTCGGCAACAAGACGAAGATCGCTCCGCCGGTGCGCTACCGGGTCCTCGTCAAAGGTGCAGGAGAAAGCAGTACCGTGCAGGTTCTTAACTCGGAGGGCTCGCCGGAGAATGGGGTTGCCGGTCGCCGCATCGTCAGCCTGCTGGTCGACGATCTGAAATAGCCCTCGGCATCTGATGCGCTTTTGCAGCCTCGGCAGCGGAAGCACTGGCAACGCAAGTCTGATCGAGTCATGCGCCGGCACCCGGACAACCCGCGTATTGCTTGACTGCGGTTTTTCGCAACGCGAGTTGATCGCCCGCCTGGCTCGTGTCGGCGTTGGCATCGAGCAGATCGATGCGATGTTCATCACGCACGAACATGGCGATCATGTCGGGTGTGCGGTCGGGTTGTCGCGTCGCCACCGCATTCCGCTGTGGATGAGCAGAGGCACTTGGCGCGCCATCAACCGATTGCCGGCTCCATCGGATACCTTGTTCGCACCAGACGAGCAAGCAGATGCGCCTGTCGATCTCGGCACCGGCACGGTCATCGCCTTCGCCCGCGACGGTTTGCCGATCGATTTGCCCGGTCTGCGCTTGCTCCCGTTCACTGTGCCGCACGACGCGAGGGAGCCCTTGCAAGTCGTCTTCAGCGATTCACGTGATCGACGGTTGGGGGTGCTGACCGATGCCGGATGCGCAACGACGCACCTGCTCAAGCAGTTGGGTGGCTGCCATGCCTTGTTGCTTGAATGCAACCACGATTCGGCCTTGTTGGCGGCATCGGCCTACCCCGCATCGCTGAAGGCGCGCATCGGTGGGCGCCTCGGACACTTGAGCAATGAGGCTGCCTCGTCAATCCTGGTCGACGTCGCACATGGCGGCCTGCGACATGTCGTTGCCGCTCACCTCAGCGAACGCAACAACTCCCCGTCACTAGCCCGATCATCACTTGCGCATGCAATTGGTGCACACGAGAAAGATATCCTGGTGGCCGACCCAAAACAGGGCACGCAATGGCTGACCGTGGAATGATCGATGAGCGTTCGGCCACAAAAAAGGCCGCCCGAGGGCGGCCTTTTTATCAGCAGCGCTGAATTATTTCGAAGCGGCTGAAGCAGCTGAAGCAGCATCCATTGCGGCGCTCGCTGCATCGACAGCGGCAGATGCAGCGACCATCGCGGCCGACGCGCTCGCGTCAGCAGCCGCCATTGCGGGCGCGGGGGCCGGAGCCGGTTCAGCAGCGACCGGAGCAGGCGCGGGAGCAGGCATCGGCTCCT
>JBDTQC010000436.1:0-3555 GCA_039932405.1 Ideonella sp. | reverse complement strand
TCCGTGACGGACTCGACGTCGTGTGCGAGGCCGGCGCCACGGCCGTGATCCAGCCGGGGGGGTCGGTTCGCGATGCTGAAGTGATTGCGGCCGCGAACGAGCGTGGCATCGTGATGGCATTCACCGGCGTGCGGCACTTCCGCCATTGATGGACGGCTGAATGCGCATCCTCGGCATCGATCCCGGCCTGGTCACCACCGGCTTCGGCGTGATCGATGTCGAAGGTTCGCATCTGCACTACGTGGCCAGTGGAACGATCCGAACCAGCGCGGTGCAGATCGGCCAGTTGCCGGCGCGGCTGAAGTTGATCTTCGATGGCGTTCGTGAAATCAGCGAGCGCTACCAGCCCGCATGCGCCGCGGTGGAAATCGTATTCGTCAATGTCAATCCGCAATCGACGCTGTTGCTCGGCCAGGCGCGCGGCGCGGCGATCACTGCGCTGGTGTCCGGCCAGCTCGATGTATCCGAATATACGGCGCTGCAGATGAAGAAGGCGATCGTCGGCCACGGCCATGCGCGCAAGGAGCAGATCCAGGACATGGTCATGCGATTGCTGAAGTTGCCCGGGTTGCCGGGCAAGGATGCGGCCGACGCGCTCGGGCTGGCGATCTGTCATGCCCATGCCGGTGCGTCGTTCGCCGCCATCGCGAAGGCCGCAATCCTGACCCGCCGCTCGCACGCCCAGTTCAAGGGCGGACGAACCTATTGAGATCGACGCGCCTGCCCGCAGTCGTTGATGCCTACAATTTGCGAAACGACGCGATTTGCGCGCCGGTCTTTCAAGTTGCTCCCATTCCGATCAGGTGTCCGACATGACCGTTGAAACCGCTGGTGATAGCCCCGAGTCGTCACTCGACAGCATTGCGCCGCGCGACAAGGCCGAAATCCTGGCGCAGGCCCTGCCGTACATCCGCAAATTCCACGGCAAGACCATCGTCATCAAATACGGTGGCAATGCGATGACCGATGCCGGCCTGCAGCAGGATTTTGCCGAGGACGTGGTGTTGCTCAAACTGGTTGGCATGAACCCGGTTGTGGTGCATGGCGGTGGTCCGCAGATCGAGGAGGCGCTGGCCAAGATCGGCAAGAAGGGCACCTTCATCCAGGGCATGCGGGTCACCGACGACGAAACGATGGAGGTCGTCGAGTGGGTGTTGGCCGGCCAGGTGCAGCAGGATATCGTCGGGCTGATCAATGTGGCGGGCGGCAAGGCGGTCGGCCTGACCGGCCGCGACGGTGGACTGATTCGTGCCCGCAAACTGAAGATGTACGACCTGAAGGATCCGAGCAAGGTGCACGATGTCGGCTCGGTCGGGGAAATCGAATCGATCGACCCGAGCGTGGTTCGCGCCCTGCAGGATGACCAGTTCATCCCGGTGATCTCGCCGTTGGGCTTCGGCGCCGACAACGAGAACTACAACATCAATGCCGACGTGGTGGCCGGCAAGCTGGCCGAGGTGCTGAAGGCCGAAAAGCTGGTGCTGCTGACCAATATTCCGGGTGTGTTGAACAAGCAGGGTGAGCTGCTGACCAACCTGACCACGCGCGAGATCGACGAATTGTTTGCCGATGGCACCATCAGCGGCGGCATGTTGCCGAAAATCTCATCGGCCCTCGATGCGGCCCGCAATGGCGTCAATTCGGTGCACATCATCGATGGCCGGGTGCCGCATGCCATGTTGCTGGAAATCCTGACCGATCAGGCCTACGGAACGATGATCCGGTCGCATTGATGGCGACCGCAGCGCCGCGATGAGGTCGGAACGGCAAGCGCCAGCGCGGCAGCACTTCACCTGGCTGTTCGATCTCGACAATACGTTGCACGATGCTTCGCACTCGGCGTTCGGGTTCACCAGCGACGCGATGTCCGAATTCATCACCACCCACCTGGGTCTTTCGGCAACCGATGCCACGGCCTTGCGCCAGCATTATTGGCAGCGCTACGGTGCCACGCTGCTGGGTCTGGTTCGCCACCACGGCATCAAGGCCGGGCATTTTCTTGACGAAACGCACCGGTTGCCCGGCCTCGAGCAGCGCTTGCGCTGCAGCGCTGCCGATCGCGCTGCATTGAGTCGACTGCCGGGCGAAAAATATGTGCTGACCAACGCACCGCGGCATTACGCGATGCGGGTGCTCGATGGTCTCGGCCTCACGCGCTGCTTTCGTGGCGTCATCACGATCGAGGACATGGTGATGTTCCGGCAGCACCGCCCGAAACCCGACTCGCGGATGCTGCGCCATCTGCTGGCCCGGCTGAAGCGAACAGCCGCCCAATGCGTGCTGGTCGAAGATACCCTGTCGAATCAGAAGGCTGCGCGCCGCGTTGGCCTGCGCACCGTGTGGATGCAGGCTTATCTGGACGTACCCAGCAATCCGGGCCGGCGGGTGCTGGCAGGCCGCAAGCCCTCATATGTCTGTGCAAGAATCAAAAGCATCCGACGCCTCCATTCATTCGCCCCATTCAGACGATGAGCCCGCATCCAGATCCCGCATCCGGATTTCCGGGCGATGCCCCGTCTGAAGGTGCCGTGGCGCTCGGCGATGTCGAGCGTTCGGCCGCACCACTGGTTCGCAAGCGGCTCAAGCCGGGCGAACGCCGGTTGCAGATTCTGCAGGCCCTGGCCACCATGCTCGAGCAACCCGGCGCCGAACGCGTCACCACAGCAGCACTGGCCGCCAGACTCGAGCTCAGTGAGGCCGCGTTGTACCGGCATTTCGCCAGCAAGGCGCAGATGTTCGAGGGTCTGATCGAATTCATCGAACACAGCGTCTTCACGTTGACCAATCAGATCAGCGAGCGTGATGGCGACGCTCGCTTGCGGGCGGGTCGAATCATCGCGGTGCTGCTGCAGTTTGCCGAGAAGAACCCGGGGATGACGCGCGTGATGGTGGGCGATGCGCTGGTTTTCGAGCACCAGCGCCTCGGCCAGCGAATGAGTCACTTCTTCGATCGAATAGAGTCGCAGCTGAAAACTTGCTTGCGCTCGCCTGGGCAGGCTGGCGCCTCACCCGGCATGGCGGTCGACGCCCAGTTGCGCGCCTCGGTATTGACCTCGTTTGCGGTGGGCCGGCTGCAGCGTTTTGCACGCAGCGATTTCAGGCGCTTGCCGACCGAGCATCTGGAAGCCAGCCTGCAGCTGATTGCCAACCCGACCGAGTCCGATTGAATGCCTTGGGTCGGTCCCCTGGTCTGATCAGGAGGACGCGGCAACCTCGCCCGTCGGCACCCCCTAAACTGACCCCATGTCTGCACTTGACCACCTCATTTCCCGCGCCGAAGCGCTGATTACGCGCCTTGAAGCGGTGCTGCCGCAGCCGCTTGGACAACCGGACTGGTTGGCCTCCACGGCATTTCGTTATCGCAAGTGCAACGGCGTCTGCCGGATCGAACCGGTGCGCCACGTGGCGACGATCCGGCTCGATCAGCTGAGTGAAGTCGAGCCGCAAAAGGAGCGTCTGCTGCGCAACACCGCCCAGTTCGTCGAGGGGCACGGCGCCAACAACGTGCTGCTGACCGGCGCCCGCGGCACCGGCAAGAGTTCGCTGATCAAGGCC
>JBDTQC010000435.1:0-3557 GCA_039932405.1 Ideonella sp. | reverse complement strand
AACGAAGGTGTCGAAGCCAAGCTGGCGTCGCTGGGTGCCGAGGCGATCGATGCGATCCAGGGTGGCCACAACATCCTGATCATCAGCGACCGCAAGCTCGACGCCAGGCATGTCGCGATCCCCGCGCTGCTGGCCTTGTCGTCGATTCATCAACACCTGATCCGGGTTGGCCTTCGCACCACGACCGGCCTGGTGGTTGAAACCGGATCGGCACGCGAAGTCCATCATTTCGCGGTCCTCGCCGGCTACGGCGCCGAAGCCGTGCATCCGTATCTGGCGCTGGAAACGCTGGCTGATCTGCATCAGGACCTGTCGGGTGCCCTGTCGGCGGAGAAGGCGATCTACAACTACGTGAAGGCAATCGGCAAGGGTCTGTCGAAGATCATGTCGAAGATGGGCGTATCGACCTACATGTCGTATTGCGGCGCCCAGTTGTTCGAGGCGATCGGGCTCGAGAAAGCGCTGGTCGACAAATATTTCCGCGGCACCGCATCGCAGATCGGTGGCCAGAATATCTTCAATGTCGCCGAGGAAGCGATTCGGATGCACCGCGCCGCTTTCGGCGACGATCCGGTGCTAGCCGGCATGCTCGACGCCGGCGGCGAATATGCCTGGCGGGTGCGTGGCGAAGAACACATGTGGACGCCGGACGCGATTGCCAAGCTGCAACACAGCGCGCGCGCCAACCGCTTCGACACCTACAAGGAATACGCGCAGATCATCAACGACCAGTCGCGTCGCCACATGACCTTGCGCGGACTGTTCGAATTCAAGCTCGATCCGTCCAAGGCAATTCCGCTCGACGAAGTCGAGCCGGCTGCCGAGATCGTCAAGCGCTTCGCGACCGGCGCCATGTCGCTGGGCTCGATCAGCACCGAAGCGCACAGCACCTTGGCCATCGCGATGAACCGCATCGGCGGCAAGAGCAACACCGGCGAGGGTGGCGAAGATCCGGCGCGTTACCGCAACGAGCTGAAAGGGATTCCGATCGCGGCCGGCACCAAGGTCAGCGATGTGATCGGCAACAAGGTGATCGTGGTCGACTACGAATTGCAGGCGGGCGATTCGCTGCGCAGCAAGATCAAGCAGGTTGCTTCCGGCCGCTTCGGTGTCACGACGGAGTACCTGTCGAGTGCTGACCAGATCCAGATCAAGATGGCGCAAGGCGCAAAACCGGGCGAGGGCGGCCAGCTGCCCGGCGGCAAGGTATCCGAATACATCGGCTTCCTGCGCTATTCGGTTCCTGGCGTGGGCTTGATCTCGCCGCCACCGCACCACGACATCTATTCGATCGAGGATCTGGCTCAGCTCATCCACGATTTGAAAAATGCCAACCAGCGTGCCAGCATCAGCGTCAAGCTGGTGAGCGAGATCGGCGTCGGCACGATTGCAGCCGGCGTGGCGAAGGCCAAGGCCGACCATGTGGTGATCGCCGGCCACGACGGCGGCACCGGCGCGTCGCCATGGTCTTCGATCAAGCATGCGGGCACGCCGTGGGAACTGGGCCTCGCCGAGACCCAGCAGACGCTGGTGCTGAACGGGCTTCGCTCGCGCATTCGGGTACAAGCCGATGGTCAGATGAAGACCGGCCGCGATGTGGTGATCGGAGCCATGCTGGGCGCCGACGAGTTCGGTTTCGCGACCGCACCGCTGGTGGCCGAAGGCTGCATCATGATGCGCAAGTGCCACCTCAACACCTGCCCGGTCGGGGTGGCCACTCAGGATCCGCTGTTGCGCGCCAAATTCCAGGGTCGCCCTGAGCACGTCGTCAATTTCTTCTTCTTCGTTGCAGAGGAAGCACGGCAGATCATGGCGCAGCTCGGCGTTCGAAGTTTCGACGAATTGATCGGGCGGGCCGACCTGCTCGATACCCGCAAGGGGATTTCGCACTGGAAGGCGAAAGGGCTCGATTTCGGCCGCATCTTCTATCAGCCGGCGGTGTCGGCCGACACACCGCGACGCCAGCTCGAAGAACAGGATCACGGGCTTGCCCGTGCGCTGGATATCAAGCTGATCGAGAAGTCGATGCCGGCACTCGAGCGCGGCGAGCGTGTGCAGTTCATCGAAGAAGTGCGCAACGTCAACCGCACGGTGGGCGCCATGCTGTCCGGCGAACTGGTGCGGCGGCGCCCTGAAGGCCTGCCCGATCACACCATCTTCATCCAGATGGAAGGGGTTGGCGGGCAGAGCTTCGGCGCCTTCCTGGCCAAGGGCATCACGCTGTATCTGATCGGCGACGCCAACGACTACACCGGCAAGGGCATGAGCGGCGGTCGCATTGCGATCCGCCCGAGCATCGAGTTTCGGGGCGACGCGGTTCGCAACATCATTGTCGGCAATACCGTGCTGTACGGCGCCACCAGTGGCGAAGCGTTCTTCCGCGGTGTCGCCGGCGAACGCTTTGCCGTCCGGCTGTCGGGTGCAACGGCGGTGGTCGAAGGAACGGGCGACCATGGCTGCGAATACATGACCGGCGGAACCGTCGTCGTGCTCGGCGAGACCGGCCGCAATTTCGCGGCCGGCATGAGCGGCGGCATTGCCTACGTCTACGACGAAGATGGCCAGTTTTCCAAGCGCTGCAATACCTCGATGGTGACGCTTGAGAAGGTGCTGACGGTTGCCGAGCAGACCGACACCATCGACAAGTCGATCTGGCACCGAGGCCTGGCCGATGAAACGCTGCTCAAGACCATGATCGAAGACCACCACAAGTGGACCGGCAGCCTGCGCGCGCGCGACATCCTGGATCAGTGGGCGCAATCAAGGGCCAGGTTCGTCAAGGTGTTCCCGACCGAATACAAGCGTGCGCTGGGCGAGATCGACGCGCACCGGCAAGTCGCCGAATCGATCGCCAAGGCCCGCCACAGCGATTCGAAGACCGGCGACGTTGCCGCCGCCCGCTGAGGCAGGTCGCGCCGGGCGGATACCAGACAACCACTTCAAGTTCGGGTAGCACTCATCATGGGAAAAATCACCGGGTTCATGGAATACGAGCGACTGGAGGAGGGCTATCGCCCGGTGCCGGTGCGCCTGAAGAACTACAAGGAATTCGTCATCGGTCTGAAGGAAGACGAGGCGAAGATCCAGAGTGCGCGCTGCATGGATTGCGGGACGCCTTTCTGCAACAGCGGCTGCCCGGTCAACAACATCATTCCCGATTTCAACGATCTGGTTTATCGAAACGACTGGAAGCGTGCAATCGAGGTGCTGCACTCGACCAACAATTTCCCCGAGTTCACCGGGCGCATCTGTCCGGCGCCGTGCGAAGCGGCCTGCACGCTGAATGTCAACGACGACCCGGTGGGCATCAAGAGCATCGAGCACGCGATCATCGACCGTGCTTGGGCCGAGCGCTGGGTCTTGCCACTTCCGCCGGCGGTTGCCAGTGGCAAGACGGTCGCGGTGGTCGGCTCGGGGCCGGCCGGCCTGGCCGCTGCACAGCAACTGGCGCGCGCCGGTCACTCAGTCACCGTCTTCGAGAAGAACGATCGGATCGGCGGCCTGCTGCGTTATGGCATTCCCGACTTCAAGCTGGAGAAGAGTCACATCGATCGGCG
>JBDTQC010000434.1:0-3580 GCA_039932405.1 Ideonella sp. | reverse complement strand
CCAGATCGACCGCTGGTTTTCGCTGCGCGCCTGGCTGGCCGGTGCCGCCAGCGCCGCGTTGATCGGCGCTGCGCTGTACTGGATCACGCCGATGAAGGCCCCGCAGGCACTGGTGATGGCCTTCATCGCAGCGGCCGCCGGCACGCTCGGTGAATTTGTAATGAAAGCGCTCAAGAAAGACGCCGGCGTACGCCACTGGGGCAGCCTCAGCTCGGTGACCGGCGCGGTCGGCCTGCTCGACCGGGTGGCCCCGCTGTGTTTTGCAGCGCCGGTGTTTTTTCACTCGATGCGCTGGTATTTTCAGATCAAGTTCTGATGCGGTGCACGGCCGCTGGCCCTGACTAACGGGCGTCCAGCACCATCGCGGCGCCCTTCTCACCGATCATGATCGTCGCCGCATTGGTGTTGGTCGACACCATTGACGGCATCACCGAGGCGTCGATCACCCGCAAGGCGTCGATGCCACGCACGCGCAGTTGCGGATCGACGACCGAATGCGAGTCGCCACCCATCCTGCAGGTGCCCACCGGGTGGAAAACCGTGCCCCCCTTGTTGCGGGCAAACTGCTCGAGCGTGACATCGGAATCGACGGCTTTTCCCGGCAGGTATTCGTCGGCAACCAGATCCCGAAACGATGGCTGGCGGTAGATCTCGCGCAGCATCTTCAAGCCGGCCACCAAGACCTTGATGTCGTGTGGATCGGTCAGGTAATTCGAGACGATGCCTGGTGCCTGCAGCGGGTCGGGCGACGTGATGTGAACGGTTCCGCGCGATAGCGGACGACACTGGGTTGCCGAGGCCGAAAACCCCGAGAACGCGTGCAATGGGTCGCCCGGCTTGTCGACCGACAAGGGCATCACATTGAGCAAGACGTCGGGCCGGCCATTGGTCGCCAGCGGGCTGCAAACCATTCCGCCGACCTGTCCGGCTCCCACTGTCAGCGGCCCACGCTGGCCGAACAGCCATTGCGCGCCCATGCGCGCCAAGCCGAGCGGGCTGCGCACCTGATCGTTCAGCGACAGCGGCTTTTTCAGCTTGACGATGACGCGCGCCTGGTAATGGTCCTGCAGGTTGGCGCCAACTTCAGGCAAATCTGCCTTGACCGCGATGGCATGGCGCTGCAACAGATCGGCGGGCCCGATGCCCGACAACTGCAGCAACTGCGGCGATTGCAACGCGCCGGCCGCCAGCAGCACCTCGCCATCCGCGCGTGCGGCCTGCACCTGCTTGCCGTGCAGCCACTCGACACCCACCGCCCGCGTGCCTTCGATCAAGACTCGCGTCACGTGCACGCCCGTCATCACGGTGAGGTTGGCCCGCGCGCGAACCGGCGCCAGAAAGGCCGAACCCGCATCGCAGCGCCAGTGGCCGCGCAGCGTCAGCTGATAGGCACCGAGACCTTCGGTGCGCTCGCCGTTGAAGTCGGAATTGCGCCCGTGGCCGGCTTCGACGCCGGCCTCGATCCAGGCCTTGCAGTACGGATGGTCGTTGCGCAACTCGGAGACACACAATTCGCCGGAACCACCATGGTATTCACTGGCGCCGGGTTCGAAGCGTTCAGACTTCTTGAACCACGGCAGCAGCTCGCTGGCACCCCAGCCGGCCGATCCCATCGTGGCCCAGCCATCGAAATCTTCGTGCTGCCCCCGGATGTAAAGCAGGCCGTTGATTGCACTCGAGCCACCGATCACCCGCCCGCGTGGCCAGACAATCCGGCGGTTGCCGGTGGCAGCCTGCGGTTCGAGCGGAAACTGCCACGAGAAGCGCGGGTCGTAGATGGTTCGGAAATAGCCGATCGGCAACCGCAACCAGAAATTGCCGCCCTCACCCCCAGCCTCGAGCAGCAGCACACGACATTGCGGGTCGGCACTGAGCCGGTTGGCCAGCACGCAGCCAGCCGAACCGGCGCCGACGATGATGTAGTGGTAGCCAACTGCAGCCAATCAACTCACCCCTTCACGGTCTCCAGAAACAACTTGGGGTCGAAATATTGATCGGCCTTCAGTGCATTCTGGATATTGGCATTGGCGACGAAGAAATCGGTGACCTGCTGCAACCATTTGGTGACCGTGCCATCCTGGTAGCGCGATCTCCAGTCGGCATTCGAGTAGTACTTGGAAGCCTTGAACTGCTCCTTGAAATCAGCCAGTGGCACTTCCTTGTATTGCGTTTTCTGCAGCATTTCGGCCGATTCGTCGGGCTTGCCTACGATCTGCGCATTGGCCTCGGCCCAGCCGGCAATCAGCTTGGTCAGCACCGCGCGGTTCTTGTCGAAATAGTCGTTGCGTGCAGCCCAGCCGCCCATGATCGCCGCCTCCGGGAAAAATGCCGACGCGTCGACCAGCTTGCGTGCGCCAGGCACCTTCTGCTTGATGATCGAATCGAACGGAACCCACAAGGCGACCGCTGGTACCGCGCCCGAGATGAACGACGTGACCGCCTCGGTCATGCGCTGGTTGACGATCTTCACATCCTTGGCCGGATCGAGGCCGGCCGAACGCAAGGCGCGATCGAGAAAGACATGCGCGGTGGTGCCGGTGGTGGTCGAGATCTGCTTGCCCTTCAGATCGCCGATGTTTTTCACCGAATCGTCGCGCACCCAGAGCTGGGCCGTCGCGTATTCGATGTTGTTCATCAGAAAGGCCTTGCCCTGGCCGCGCGCCGGGAAATTGGACAGCACTGCACCGGTCGCCAACATGTCGAGGCTGCCACCGATCATTGCCTGGAACAGTTCGAGCCCGGTGGTGAAGCGGATCAGTTCGAGGTCGAGGCCCTGTTTGCCGAAGCTGCCCATCTGCTCGCCGATGAAGATGTGGCTGTCGACGGCAGGTGTGTGCAGATAGCCGACCTTGACCTTGGTGCGCGCCTGCGCGATGGCCGGAAAGCCGGTGGCCGATGCCAGCGCCGCGACAGCGCCTGCCTTGATCAGATTCCTGCGTTGCATTGTCATGTTGTCTCCTTGTGGTTCAAAAATCCGGGCAGTCTGCGGCCCGGTGCTGCAGCCCATTCAATCTCGGATGCGCACAGTCTGCCTCGACTGCGCAGCATATTCCTGCATCACCAGCTCGTGCACCTGCGATCGAAGCTCGGCGAAACGCGGATCCTCGTGAACGTTTTCGGCGCGTGGGTAGCCGAACGGAATATCGATGATGGTGCGGATGCGCGCCGGCCGAGCAGTCACCACGACGATGCGTGACGACAGGTAGATCGCCTCCTCGACCGAATGGGTGATCAGCATCACCGTCTTGCCTTCGCTTTGCAACACCTCGAGCAGCAGATCCTGCATCGCCGAACGGGTCTGTGCATCGAGCGCGCCGAACGGCTCGTCCATCAACAGGAATTGCGGCCGCACCGCGTAGGCACGCGCCAGCGCGAGGCGTTGCCGCATGCCGCCCGACAGATGCTTCGGAAAGTGGTCGGCGAAATCGCTCAGCCCCATCAACTTCATGTAGCGCACGACGATCGCCTCGCGATCGGCGGCACCAGCCTTGTTGGCACGCAGCTTCAGGCCGAACTCGATGTTCTCGCGCACCGTGAGCCACGGAAAGACGCCGTACTCCTGGAAGATCACGCCGCGGTC
>JBDTQC010000433.1:0-3591 GCA_039932405.1 Ideonella sp. | reverse complement strand
GATGTTCTTGCAGGCGCGCTGGGACCGCAACGAACAGGCGTTGTATTTGCGTCGTCAACCGCGCCTGAACGACGAGCAGCCTCTTTACGCGGTGCATTTTCTGTCGATCGGCGAGCTGAAGACCGATTCGGTGGTTGCCTGCACCGATCGCACACGTTGGCTCGGGCGCTACGGCGCCACTGCCCGACCACTGGGCGATGGTGGGCAGGACCTGCTGCCAGAGACGGCCACTTCGTTCGAAGGCCCTGGCGACGCTGTCGATACCGGACTCGATCCGGTGGCCTCGATTGCAGCTGGACTCCACATCGAGCCGGGCCAGACGGTGCGGCTGACTTTTTGCAGCGCGGCCAGCCGCAAGCTCGAGTCACTGGTTGCGCTGGTCGACAAATACGGCCAGCCCAGCCTTGCCGCGCGTGCATCGAGCATGTCGCACACGATGGCCGGAATTCGACTGCGAGAACTGCAGCTCGACACCGATACCTGGGCCGCGATGCTGCACGTCAACACCATGCTGACCTCGCTGGTGACCCGCGAACTGCCTGCGCCGGAGGCAACCGGCAAAGACGCCGGCCGCTGTGATCGGCGGGTCTTGTGGCGACACGGTATTTCAGGGGACCGACCGATCGTGCTGGTCAGCATTCGGCGCGAGCAAGGGATCGGGCTGTTGACGATCTTGAAGAAGTCATTGCGGCTGTGGAGCGCCGCCGCGCTGGGCGTCGACCTGGTGGTGCTGAACGCAGAGCCGGCGTCGTACCTGTCGCCGGTCCAGCATCAGCTGGTGATGCTGCGAGAACGGGCGCAACAGCAGCGCGGCGCCAACCCGCCGGCGTGGGCCAGCCAGATGTTCATCTTGGCCGAATCGGCCCTCGACCGAGACGATCTGCTGACCTTGCAGACGCTGGCGCGCATCCGGCTGCAGGCCGACGGCCGGTCGCTTGCGCAGCAGATCGACCGCCTGATCGAAGACCATGCGCAGGCCCATCATCTGCGCGAGGCGCTTTCGCCGCTGCCGGTTGCACCCTTGCTGCCGGCAGCGTTGACGCAAGCGCAGTTGTCAAGCGCGACGGCCCCCACGCACGCTTTCGACGCGTCTACCGGGGCGGTGTCGTTTGCCGTAACGCCGGTCGACCACCCAGGCAGGCCGTGGGTCAACGTGCTGGCCAATCCGGTTTTCGGTTGCCAGGTATCGGAGCTGGGCAGCGGGTTTGTCTGGGCCGGCAACAGCCGCCTGCACCAGGTGACCGGTTGGTCGAACGATGCACTGTGCGATCCGCCGAGCGAATGGCTGCTGCTGCACGACCTCGACCACCGCAAGGTCTGGCCGCTCGGGCGGGCGCTGCTGGACGGCAGCGCGCGCGAAGTGGTCCACGGCATCGGATCGACGCGAATCCGGCAGCGCATTGCCGACATCGACATCGAACTCGAGTGGTGCGTCGATGCCGAACTGGCGCTGCGCCAATTGCGTGTCAGTCTGCGCTGCAATGGCCGCCAGACGCGGCGCCTGCGGCTGGTCGCGGTGGCCGAGTGGACACTCGGAGGCAGCCGGGCCGAACGCTTGTCGCTGACCACCCGCTCCTTGCAATGGCAACCACCGAGCTCCGGCGAGGGGCTGCGTCGGCCGGCTGAGGTGCGTGTGCTGCAGGCCACCCAGACCGATCACCTCGGCGGCTTCGGCGGTGCCACTGCGTTTCTGGCTTGGCGGCCAAACGGCAGCGGCTTGTCATCGAACGGTATCGACGACTGGACCTGCGACCGGCGCGAGTTGTTCGACAGCGCGGGACGGCTCCAACTCGCGCCGCGACTGCGCGCAAGCGCTGGCGGCGGACTCGACGCCTGCGCCGCGATCGGCTGCGAGCTGTCGATCACCGATTCGTCGGAACAACAATACAGCCTGCTGCTCGGCCATGCGGAAAACCCGGCAGCTGCCACCGCCTTGCTGCAACAGGCCTGGGACGTCGAACCCGAGATCCGACTGCAACGCCAGCGTCAGCAACTCGATCAGTTGCTGGGCGGCATCCGGGTCGAGACGCCGGATCCGGCCTTCGATGCCCTGATCAATCACTGGCTGCCCTATCAGACGCTGGTCTGCCGCCTGTGGGCGCGAGCCGGTTTCTACCAGGCGGGAGGCGCCTTCGGCTTTCGCGATCAATTGCAGGATGCGATGTCGCTGGTCAATCACGCCCCTGCCTTGCTGGCGCAGCAGATCAGGGCCAATTCGGCGCGCCAGTTTCCGGAAGGCGACGTCCAGCATTGGTGGCACGAGCCCGGCGGTGCCGGTGTGCGCACCCATTTTTCAGACGACCTGCTGTGGCTGCCCTATGCCTGCGCCTTGTACCTGCAACGCACCGGCGAGGCCGCGCTGCTGGACGAGCCGATTGCGTTCCTGGTCGGTTCGCAGATTCCCGACGGCGCAGAGGACATCTACGAGACGCCCCAACCCGGCAACGAGCTGGCGTCGATCTATGAACATGCGGCGCGCGCGATCGACCGCAGTCTGCGCGTCGGAAGCCACGGTCTGCCGCTGTTCGGTACCGGCGACTGGAACGACGGCATGAACCGCGTCGGCAACCAGGGCCGCGGTGAATCGGTCTGGCTGGCCTGGTTTGCGAGCGCCGTGGTGCAGGGCATGTTGCCGATCGCCAGTGCACGCGGCGATGCGCCGCGCGTGGCCGCCTGGACCGCTGCCCGCAGCGGCTGGCACAGCGCGCTCGAGGCAGCGGCCTGGGATGGCGACTGGTATCGGCGCGGATTTTTCGACGATGGCTCGGCGCTGGGCTCGGCCGCCAATCCGGAAGCAAAGATCGACCTGATTGCACAGGCATGGGCGGTCTTGTCGGGCGCCGGCGATGCGCAACGCGCCAGCCAGGCGATGGCCAGCGCGCGCCGCCTGCTGTTCGATGAGCCGAATTCCCTGCTGCGGCTGCTGGATCCGCCGCTGCGCGATGCCCAACCCAGCGCCGGTTATATCCAGGCCTACCCACCCGGTGTGCGCGAGAACGGCGGCCAGTACAACCACGCCGGGGTCTGGGGAATGATGGCCTGGAGCCGCCTCGGCGATGCCGACATGGCGTGGCGGGTGTTCACGTCGCTCAGCCCGGCGCACCGCTGGCAGGATCCGCGGCTCGGCCCGACCTATGCGATCGAACCCTACGTGATGGCCGGTGACGTCTACACCCAAGAACCGTATGTCGGACGCGGGGGCTGGAGCTGGTATACCGGCTCAGCCGGCTGGATGGCACGCGAGGCGATCGAGTCGATCTGCGGCGTGGCCTTGGCACACGGGACGCTGACCGTGCGGCCCGGGCTGCCCAGCCACTGGCCTGAAATCACGGTTCGATTGCGGCGTGGCGACAAGCAGCATCGCCTGATCATTTGCGCCGATGAAAACATGGCCAGTCGAGCACTGGCCAGAGTGCCGCGTGCACAGCCCCTCGAAGCCGGCGTCACGGTTGCGTTGGACACGCTGGCCGAGGAGGCCGTGCTGGTTATCGCCGCATCGCAGTACGTCGACCCGGCGCTGGCGGGCGGGCCGATCGCCGACACCTCGCCGACCTCGCAGCGATAGTCGCAAGGAGCCGCGGGCGGCATCGG
>JBDTQC010000432.1:0-3596 GCA_039932405.1 Ideonella sp. | reverse complement strand
GCCGGCCTGGCGGTTGTCGTCAGTCGCAAGCTGGGTGCAACCCGCCAGGTCGAGCTCGCGGCGGCAGACCGCCCGGGCCTGTCGCGCGGCTTGGCGCTGCTCTCGGCGCTGGCGTTGATCGCCGCCTTTCACAGCCAGCACTTCACGCTGCTGATGATCTGTTCAGTCCTGTTGTACTCGACGGCCTGTCTGGGCCTGACGGTTCAGTTCGGTTACAGCGGCGTGGCAAATTTTGCCGGCGCCGCTTTTTTCGGGATCGGCAGCTATGCCACCGCGGTACTGGCCAGCCATACGGCGATTCCGCATCCGCTGGTGATTTTGCTGTCGGGTCTGGCCTCGGCGCTGATCGGATCGGTGCTGATCACGCCGGTGTTGCGCACCCGCGGCCACTATGCGGCGCTGGTGACAATCGCCTTCGGCATTCTGTTCAAGACCTTCATCGAGGTCAACGACGTTCTAGGCGGGCCGCAGGGCCTGCAGGTGCCGGGCATGAAATTATTCGGCTTTGCGCTCAACGACGGCTTGCAGATCCCCGGTGTCGACCTGTCGTTCTACGTCCCTTACGCCTTGCTCAGCCTGCTGCTGTTTGCGCTGGCGTATGCCTTGGTCAGTGCCCTGGAACGCTCGTGGGTCGGGCTGGCGATGGACGTCATACGCACCGACGAGACTGCAGCGTCCACCTTCGGCCTGCACATTGCGCGCTGGAAGGTGGTGGCCTTCACGCTGGGCAATTTTTTCGCCGGACTGGCCGGCGCCATGTACGGCATGGTGTCGGGTTTTGTCGCGCCAAACAATTTCACCTTCGCCGATTCATTGCTGCTGCTGTCGATCGTGCTGCTTGGCGGCCTGGGCAACATCGTCGGCCTGATTCCCGCCGCCATCATCGTGCTGGTGCTGCCTGAAAAGCTGCAGTTCATCCAGGAGTACCGCTTTCTGTTGTTTGCCTGCCTGGTGATCGCCATCCTGCTGTTCCGCCCGGACGGGCTGCTGCCGCGCAAGACCCGCATCTTTTTCCGCAAGGGGTCTGCATCGTGAGCGAGCGCAACCTCGTCTCGGTCGACAAGTTGACCATGCGATTCGGCGGCTTGACGGCACTCGACGAGCTCGACATGACGGTTCGGCAAGGCGAAATCCTCGGCCTGCTCGGACCCAATGGGGCGGGCAAGACAACCTTCTTCAACGTCTTGACCGGTCTCTACAAAGCCAGCAGCGGCCGCATCAGCCTGGCCGGTGAAGACGTCATCGGGCGCACGCCACAGTCCATCTACCGCAGCGGCGTGGCGCGGACCTTCCAGCGATCCCGGCTGTCGCTGTCGCTCACGGTGTTCGACAACGTCGTGATCGGTGACTACCAGCACATGCAGCTCGGCCTGGTCTTCAACCTGCTGCGTCGCAAGGCCTTCAAGGCCGAATACGACGCCTACGTGGAAAAGGTTCGCGGACTGCTGCAGATTTTCAGTCCGCCGCTGGTCGATCACCTGTTCGATCCGGTCGACACCTTCACGATGATCGACCGTCGTCGCATCGAGGTCTGCCGCGCGCTGATGAGCCAGCCCCGATTGCTGCTGCTCGACGAGCCGTCGGCGGGCATGACGCACGACGAGACAGACGAACTGATGCAGGACATCCTGCAAGTCCGCGGCAAGATGGCGGAACTGTCAGTGGTACTGATCGAGCACGAAATGAAGGTGATCGAACGCGTCACCGACCGCTGCGTGGTGCTCAACTACGGCAAGAAGATTGCAGAAGGCACTTACGCGCAGATCACCGCCGATGCGGACGTGCAGGCCGCCTATCTGGGAGAGGATGCGTGAGCTCACTCAGCGTGAAAAACCTGACTACCGGGTATGACAAGGTCAATGTCCTGCACGATATCTCGATCGAGGTCGAACCCGGCAAGATCACGTGCATTCTCGGGGCGAACGGGGCAGGAAAAAGTACCTTGATCCGCGCCATCGTCGGTTTGACGCCGGCTCGGCAGGGTGAGGTCTGGTGGCAGGGCCGCAATATCGCCGCCGACAAGACCCACAACATCATCGCCAGCGGGATCGCCTGCATTCCCGAAGGGCGCAAGGTGTTTCCCAACATGACGGTGCAGGAGAATCTTGCGCTCGGCGCCTACCTCGAGTCGGATGGTGCGCTGATCCGCAGCCAGTTCGCCAAGGTCTACGAGATATTCCCGCGCTTGAAGGAGCGGGCTGCGCAACTGGCGGGCACGATGTCTGGCGGCGAGCAGGCCATGGTGTCGATCGGTCGCGGCTTGATGGCCGCGCCCAAGCTGTTGGTGATCGACGAACCCTCACTGGGTTTGTCGCCGCTGTTCGTGAAGGAAAACTTCCGCGTCATCCAGCAGATCAACGAGCAGGGAATGACCGTGTTGCTGGTCGAGCAGAACGCGCGCCAGACGCTGGCCATTTCGCATCGCGGTTATGTGCTGTCCCAAGGCCGCGTGATGGCCCAAGGGTCGGCCAGCGAGCTGTCGAACAACGACGAAGTTCGCTCCGCATATTTCGGTTGAGGATCCATCCATGAAAGAGAACCCGGCACAACAGCAGGCGGCCTTGTCGGTTGAGGATCACGTCGACAGTGAACGCCTGCGTACCGCGATTGCGAGCTTGGCACGCTTCGGTGGCCGCGACGACGGTGGCGTGTCGCGCCAGACCTTGACCGACATCGATCTGGTGTCGCGTCGGTTCCTGATCGACCGCGCGCGTGCGCTTGGCTGTAGTGTGGAGGTCGATGAATGCGCCAATCTGTTTTTCCGCCGACCCGGCCTGCACGACGATTTGCCGCCGGTGCTGACGGGCAGCCATGGCGATACCCAGCCAGTGGGCGGCAAACTCGATGGCGCCTATGGGGTGCTGGCCGGCCTGGAGATCATCGAGGCCTTGAACGCTGCCGGCGTGTCTACCCGCAAGCCGATCGAGGTGGTGGCCTGGACCAACGAGGAAGGCAGCCGCTTCGGGCCCGGTTGCATGGGCTCGAGCTTTTACGTCGAACCGTCCCGGTTGCAGCAGTATCGGCAATCGCTCGACGGCGACAAGATCAGTTTCGGCGCGGCCGTCGATCGCGCGCTGGCGCAAGTTCCGGATGTACCGCGCAGGGCGCAGAAACAAGCGCTCGACAGCTACATCGAGCTGCACATCGAGCAAGGACCGGTGCTCGAGAATGCCGGCGCCACGCTGGGTGTGGTGACCGGCATTCAGAGCGTGCGCTGGTACACCGCCAAGATCACCGGCGTGGCGGCCCATGCGGGTACGACGCCGATGGACTTGCGCCAGGATGCGATGGCCACCGCCGTGCAGATTGCCCATCGATTGTTCGCTGAAGCCGCGCTGCGCGCTGCCAGCCATTTGCGCCTGACGCTGGGCCGTTGGTCGGTCGGCCCGAATTCGATCAATACGATCCCGGGCGAAGTCGAGTTCAGCGTCGACATGCGGTGTGTCTACGAAGCGGTATTGGCCGACTTCGACGCCGCGTTCAAGCGCATCGTGGCCGACCATCCGTGGCGCGATCGAATCGCGGTGACGGGCATTTTCGAGCGTGCACCCACGCACTTTCCGCAGGCCATGCTCGACCTGATCGAAGAGGCCTGT
>JBDTQC010000431.1:0-3617 GCA_039932405.1 Ideonella sp. | reverse complement strand
ATCGGGCCGCCCTGCCCGACCACCTGCATCGCCTCGGCGAGCAGGGCGCGCTCGCGCTCGGCGGCTGGCAGCGCGCGCTGCCACACCTCGTCGAGCAAGGCCCAGACCTGGTCGGGGGTGCCGGCCATGGTGTCGGTCAAGGCGTGATCGGCGAAATTGCTGTGACCCATCAACACGGCTTGCTCGCGACGCAGCGCGAGGATTTCGCGAGCGATCTCGCGGTTGTCGTGCTCGCCGGCGTGCTCGCCGCGGCTGGTCCATGCGCGCCAGGCGGTTTCGCGCAGATCACGGCGCTCGGAAAAGCTCAGGAAAGGGACGATCAACGATCGCGACAGCGTGATCACCGCGCCGTCGAGACCGCGCTCGCTGGCGGCCTGCGCAGCCGCTGCACGCACGAAATCCGGCAAACCGGCCATTGCCGCTTCATCGGGCAGCGGCAGGCGGTACGACGACTCGTCGTGCAACACATTCTGGCCGAACGCGGTGGTCAATTCGGCCAGCCGCTGCATCACCTGCGCGAATCGCTCGCGTTCGGCGGGTGCCAATGCAGCACCCGACCGCACGAAATCGAGGTGAACACGCTCGACCAGGCGCCGTTGCTCCATCGACAGCCCAAGCACCTCGCGCTGCTGGTAAACCGCGTCGATGCGCGCAAACATCGCGGCATCCTGGCGCACCGCCGACCAATGCGCGGCCAGTGGCCCGGCAAGATCGCGCTGCGCAGCTTGCAAGTCGGGCGACGTGGCCGACGCGGCAAGACTGTGAAAAACGGCCTCGATGCGGCGCAGGCTTTCGCCTGCCTGGTCGAACGCTGCCAGCGTGTTGTCGAAATCGGCAGGCGCTGCCAGCGCTGATATCCGGCTCAGCGCGTCGCGATGACTCGACATCGCGCCATTCAGGGCCGGGTGGAAGTGTTCGACTCGGATTTGCTCGAACGGCGGCAGGCTGTGCGGCGCATCCCAGTCGAGCGTGAGGGGGTTGATTGGCATGTCCACGGTCGTATCCTCGATCTGAATGGTTGCGCCAGCGACGGTGCGAGTCGACGCCAGAAAGGCCGACGATGATGCCATCGAGGCCGATAGCGTGCTACATGCAACAACATTGGCCCCGCGCTGATCGGGCAACGATCCGATAATGCGCACAGCCCGGCTTCGGAGATTTGCCATGTGTGATTGCTTGCCGTCCAACCAGCGTGCCAACACCGTTCCGTCGAGCTGGATCAACCAGTCCGGACGCGTCGCTCACCCAGACGCACCCGCTGGCGGCGGCGGTGGTGGCAGTTTCCGAAGCACCTCGACGCTGGGGATCACGCAAGACGGCGAGATGCTGCCCGATCCGCAGTCGCCATCCGCCCGTCAGGTGGATCAGGGCCTGGTGCAACTGGCCGGCGAGACCGAAGCCGCCAAAGCGAAGCGCCAGGCTGCGCCGACGATTGCATCGGACGCCGCGGACGAGGTGGTGAACGGCATCATGACGCTGAAGCTGAAAGCCGACGACTCCGGGGTGTCCGGCATCGTCGGTGCGCTGACCTCGTTCAACAACAACAGTACTGGGCAGGTCAACATTCATTCCAACGATCAGGGTTTCGTCGACAGCGTGACCAACACCCTGAGCTGGACGATCGAGATCTTCACACAGTACGGAAGTGGCGAACCTGAGGCCGATGCCGCGTACGGCCGCGGTACGACACAACCGGACAAGGATGCCGGGAATGTCACGCTCGGATTTCACGAGAGCTGCCACCGCGCCGATCTGTTGAACTATTTCCGCACCGAGCCCATTCCGGTTCTCCTCATCGATGCCAGCGGCAAGACGCCCACCGCAACCGCGAATACCGCGCGTGCGACCTATATCAATGCATGGACTGCGTACTTCGACAAGATCCGCAAATTTTCAGTCGCCAATACCGACGAGGCGATCGGCAGCGACCCGCCGTTGAGCAAGTACAAGGCGACTCCGTAGCATCGCCAGCGCAGCGCGCCTGACGCGACAGACGCGTAGGTGACCCGCCTTGAACCGGCTCTAGGCAAAAACCCGCATTTCAAGCGAAAATAGCAGGCTTTTCTGCAAGCGGGTACGGGCAATGAATTCGGAGTCGACGGTGCAAGGCGCGACACAGCTGGTGATCTGGGGCGCTCTGCTGATCGGACTGCTGTTTGGCGCGCTCGGCCAGTGGTCACGCTTTTGCGTGCGCGGCGCGATTGCCGACTGGGTGCTGGAACGCAAGCCGGGTCGGCTCGCAAGCTGGATGCTGGCCGTACTGGTTGCCGCCATCGGCACGCAGTTGCTGATTGCCCAGGGTCTGTTCGATGCGAGCAAATCGGTCGCCTGGACAGATCGCTTCGTCTGGGCGTCCTATCTGGTCGGAGGTGCGGTGTTCGGCTACGGGATGATCCTGGCGAGGGGCTGTCCGCAGCGCAGCCTTGTCAAGGCGGGTGCCGGCGATATGCGAGCGATCGTGACCCTGCTGGTCGTCTCGATCAGCGCCCAGATGACACTGCGTGGTCTGTTTGCGAAGCCGCGAACCCAGTTGCTCGACAGCAGCGCTGTCCAATTGGCCGGGCCGCAGGATCTGGGCAGCCTGCTTGGTGGCGCGACTGATTTCGGTGCTTCGGCCACGCGTTGGTTGATCCTCGCCGTGCTGGCCGCAGCCTTGATTACGTGGCTGCTGCGCGCTCGGCGCAACACATCGGCGCGGCAATGGATCGGCGGTTTGCTGATCGGCCTGCTGGTGCCTGCTGCGTGGTATCTGAGCGGCCACCTCGGTTTCATCGCCGAACACCCCGATACGCTGGAAGCAACCTGGCTGGGCACCCAATCGCATCGGCCCGAGGGGCTCAGCTTCATCGCGCCGCTGGCTGCATCGCTCGATCTGCTGACCTTGTGGACCGATCAGAACACCATCGTCACCTTCGGCGTGATGTTGTCACTGGGTGTCTTGCTCGGCAGCTTGTCATCGGCACTGCTGCGGCGCGATTTCAGGGTCGAATCCTTCGAATCGCCGCGTCAACTGGTCGAGCACCTGGTCGGCGGCGTCCTGATGGGTTTTGGCGGTGTCACCGCGTTGGGCTGCTCGATCGGGCAAGGACTGACCGGCCTGGCGATGCTGTCGGCCGGCGCCTTCCTGGCAGTGGCAGGAATCGTCTTTGGTGCCTGGAGCGCCTTGCGAATCCAGACGCGCAACAGCGCACACCGCGCTCGGATCCACATCCCCGTTGTGGCCTGAGGCCGATCAATCCGGGTCGGCGTCGTCGACAAACTTGCGCAGCAGGCGCAAAAACTCGGGCCGCTCGGCAGCATCCAGACGCCCCAGCAGTTCCTGCTGGACATGCGCGGTGGCAGAAACCAGTGAATCGAGGATGGACTGGCCGAGCGCGGTCAACTGAAGGCTGCGCTGACCACGGGCCAGCAAATCACGTGCGATCCAGCCTTTTGCATCGAGGCGTGCAGCGATATCCGCGGTGGTTGACGTATCGAGCGCCGCCTCCCTCGCCAAGGTCACCTGATCGATGCCCGGCTTGCCTTGCAAGATCCGCAACACCGCGTACTGGATCGGCGTGACCTGTCGACCCAGGCTTTCATGGAAGGCCGATACCGCCACCTGATGCGCTCGGCGG
>JBDTQC010000430.1:0-3618 GCA_039932405.1 Ideonella sp. | reverse complement strand
CGCGGTGCGTGAACTCGCGCCGAACGCGAAGTGGGTCAACGTCGGCAAGCGCGGCTTCTGCGACAGCACCGGCCAGACCAGCATCAACGCCTTGCTGGTTCGGCATGCGCATGCGGCTGCGATCGTGGTGCGCCTGAAAGGCGGCGACCCGAGCATCTTCGGGCGCCTCGAGGAAGAACTCGACGCACTGAACCAGGCCGGCATCGATTGCGAGGTAATACCTGGTGTCACCGCTGCGATTGCCGCAGCTGCCGCCACGCGTCGGCCATTGACGCGCCGCGGCAGCGGACGCAGCGTCAGCCTGAGCACGGCGATGAGCGCGGTGGCCTCTGCGCCTTCGATCGACGCCAACACAGCCGGTGCGCAGACAACAGCGACGACAGGAACGCTGCGCGCCACCCGTACCGCCGATACCGAGGTGTTCTACATGGCCGGCAAACAGCTGGCCGCGTTGGCGCGCCGACTGCGGCAAGCCGGCTGGCCGCCAGACGCCGCGGTCAGTGTCGTTTCGCGCGCTGGCTGGCCTGATCAGTTGCACAGTGACCACCAGGTGGCGTCGCTCGCCGCGGCCAGCATGCTTCACGCCGGGCGACCCACAGTGGTGACCGTCGGTGCCGGCGCAAAGCCGTTGCCGACCTGGGATCCAGCCCGGCCGCGTCAAATCCCTGCCGATGTAACGACCCCAGCGCCAGCCAACAGCATCTGACCGCTAAAATTGCCGGCATCGCACCGCTTTCGTGCATGCATTCACCATCCCGAGCCAGAACATGACCCACGTCGTCACCGAATCGTGCATCCGCTGCAAATACACCGACTGCGTTGACGTCTGTCCAGTGGACTGTTTCCGCGAAGGACCGAATTTTCTGACCATCGACCCCGATGAGTGCATCGATTGCGCGGTCTGCATCCCGGAATGCCCGGTCAACGCGATCATGCCGGAAGAAGATGTGCCGGCCGACCAGCAGCACATGATCAAGCTGAATGCCGAACTGGCCTTCAGCGGCTGGCCCAGCATCACCAAACGCAAGGCTCCACCGCCGGATGCCGACGACTGGAAAGATCGCACCGGAAAGTTGCCTGAACTGATCCGGTGAGACGGCCAGCAGCGCCGTCGACCGCCCGATGATCCATACCGATGCGGTCGTCATCGGCGGCGGTCCGGTTGGCCTGTTCCAGGTTTTCCAGCTGGGTCTGCAGGAGATTCACGCCGAGCTGATCGATGCCCTGCCGCACGCTGGCGGCCAATGTGCCGAGCTCTACCCGGACAAGCCGATCTACGACATTCCGGGCATTCCCGTTTGCAGCGGCGCCGAACTGGTTGAACGCTTGCGCCAGCAAATGGCACCGATGCGCCCGGGAATCCACCTCGGGCAGACCGTCAGCCATGTCGAAGCGACCGGCGACGGTCAGTTCATGTTGCGCACGAATGGTGACCTCGCCTTCCAGACGCGCAGTGTCTTCATCGCCGGTGGCATCGGCGCATTCGAACCCAGGCGCCTGAAACTCGACGGCATCGAGTCCTGGGAAGGCCGCCAACTGCACTACGCAATGCCGGCTGCCAGCAGCATGGCTGGACGCGATGTGCTGATCGTCGGTGGTGAAGAGCCGGCAGTCGAGGCCGCACTGCAGCTCAGCGAACATGCCAACGCCGAGGCGCCGGCCAGCATCACGCTGGTGCACCGCCGCGATGTGCTGAAGGCCGATACCGAGCAGATTGCCGAGATCGAGGCCCGCATCCAGGCCGGACGCTTGCGTTTTGTCGCCGGCCAACCGACCGCCTTCACGCACGATGGCGATCGTCTCGCGGCGCTGCAGTTGCTGACGCCCGAATCAACCCGGGTCGAGCTGCCGGTCGACCTGCTGCTGGTGCGACAGGGCCTGAGCCCGCACCTGGGGCCGATCGCCCGTTGGGGCCTGGCGATCGAGCGCAAGCAACTGGTGGTCGAGCCCGCCGGCTATCAAACCAGTGTCGCGGGAATCCATGCGGTGGGCGACGTCAACACCTATCCCGGCAAGAAGAAGCTGATCCTGTGCGGCTTCCACGAAGCGACACTGGCCGCATTTGCCGCTGCTGCTCGCCTGTTCCCCGAGCGGCCGGCTCACCTCCAATACACAACCACCAGCCCACGGCTGCACCGCATTCTCGGCGTCGCGGGCTGAACCCACATCAGGCCAGACGCTTCCGGGGGAGGTATGCCGGATCACGTTGCGTGCGCAGCAATGCACGTTTCAAGCCGCGTCATCCCTGAACAGCCGCCGCGGTGGCTTCCAGCGCGCGGTATCCGTTGTTAGTATCCAGCGACCGTCACCGTTTGCGAGTGGAGCATGCCCGCCTTGCAGATCTCAGAGCAGCAGTCTGCTGCCATGTCGACCGATCTTGTGCAGAGGCATGCGTCGTTGCTGAGCCGGCGTGCCGATGCACAGATGCCTGCCGTGGACCCGGCCAACAACGAACTCCCGGCAGCGGCGCCGCGCCTGAAGGCCTTGCATGGCGTGCTGCGCAGCGAGCTGCCGGCCAAGGCGGGAGCGGCCGCCCGGTTTGTCGCGGTCGACCTCGATCACTGCGCCCGCCAGTTCTTTCTCGCACTGAAAGCCGGCGCTGCATTTCGCGAGCCGGCGGCCGCCGCCTTGATGTCGTCGGCCGCCGCGCTGGGCGCCCGCTGGTTGGGGGACGAACGGCTGTACACGCGTGGCCTGGAAGCGGACGACGATGCAGATTTCGACGGCAACCCGGATCATCAGGGAATGGCGGAAGTTCTCTTCGAGACATTGCCCGAACCGGTCGACCCTGGCCAGCTGAAGGCATGGGCCGAGACCAGCTGGGCCGCGCGCTTTCGGCAGGCATCGCGACGCAACCGCGGAATGCGCGTGCAGACGCAATACGCCCTGACGCACGCAGTTGCCAATGATTTCTCGCCGCAAGCCTTGCGCACGATTGCCGATGCGGTATTCAGACCCGACGAAATCGAGTGCCTGACGCGTTTCATGGGCCAGGAACGCAGCCTGATTGCCGCCGCCGGGCTCGACAGCAAAAGCCTTGGCGAGCGCCACATCGAATCGCTTTGCATCGGCGCCGATCTGGTGTTCGGCCTCGGACGGTTCGTCAGGCTTGCCCAGGCGGCCACTGCCCAGGGCCAACTGGCTGCGAATGGATCAAACCCGTCGGCCAGCGTGGCGGTGCCGAACGACGAGCACCTGAACAACCATCTACGTGAGGCCCTGAATGCCTTGGCAGAACAACCTCAATGACGACGCGAGCCGCAATTTCGCGGCCGACGAGCGCAATGAAACCGGTGCGACACCCGACCCGGCGCTGGCCAAGCAGCCCTGCCCGCCGTGCCCGGTGCGGCTGGTGGTGGTCGAATTTGCCGAAAAGCCCGCCAGCAAAACCGCCTTCTTTTTGGGTGCGCGCTATCAATACGTGAACCTGTCGTCCGACGCGCTGGTGGGGGTCGACCCGGCGATCACGTCGGCGCATCAACTGGGCCGAACGCCACCGATCGTCGTCAAGGTCACGCCACCGCAGGCCAAGACCGTGACCCTGCGGCTGGTTCGGGTCGAGGGCAGCCACGGCTTCCCGGGCGGAAGCGAGGCGTTGTCTGCCCGCGAGAATGGCCT
>JBDTQC010000429.1:0-3629 GCA_039932405.1 Ideonella sp. | reverse complement strand
GGTGCAACCATGGACCTGAAGAGTTTGCAAGGCGTGGATGTGCAGCGCATCTGCCGAGCACATGGCATTCGGCGACTTGCGCTGTTCGGATCGCGCTCTAAGGGTACTGAGCGGCCCGACAGCGACGTTGACCTGCTGGTTGAATTAGAGCCCGATCGCGTGCCCGGCCTGATGGGCATCAGTGCGATCGAAATCGAACTTGGCCGCGCGCTGGGGCTCAAGGTCGACCTGCGCACTGCACAAGACCTCAGCCCGTACTTCCGCGACGACGTGGTGCGCGACGCGCAACTGGCGTATGCCGCCTGAAGACCGCACGTGGCTGCAGCACATCAGCTCGGAACGCAGGACGGTCTGTCCCGGGCGATGTGCCGGTGCGATCCTCGACTTCCAGATTGAGTCAGACAACACGATCACTGCACGACATATCAAGCCCGATGCTCGGCGCATCCGTGGATTGCTATTTGCGTTCTTGGATCGCGAGGCCGTCTCCGATGCAGTCACGCTGTTCGAAGTGGGCTCCAGCGGATTCGCTGACTGCCTGTTCGTCACCAAGCATGCCCGGCAGGGCTGCGCCTTCACCGCGACCTTCGACAGGGGAGTGCGCAAGTTGCGGGGGGGTGAAGGGGCTCGGACCCTTGTCCATGGGCGGCATCGCGCATAGCAAATGCGCTACATTTCATGCATGAAGTCCGCCCAGTTGCCACCCGTTCGAGTTGAACCTGCCGTGCGCAGTGAGATCGAGGGTGCCCTGCGTGATGGTGAGAGCCTGTCGGAGTTTGTCGAGACTGCTGCGCTGGAGGTTGCCCGGCGCCGAAAGGCTCAAGCGGAATTCCTGGCGCGTGGGCGGGCTTCGCTGGCCAAGGCAAGGCGCTCCGGGGAGTTCTACGACGCCGACCAAGCGCTCGCGGCGATGCAGCGGCGTTTGGAGGCGCGCATGCAGCCGGCTAGGTTGGACAAAGAAACACCACGCAAGGACGAAAAAGCCGGCCGCAGCAAATGAGCTTTGTCGTTCGCCTCACACGGGAGGCGTTGGAGGATCTGCAACGGATCGAAGACTTTCTTGTCGAGTTGGCGTTGCATCATGCAGACCTGGATTTGCCGAGTCGTGCCGTGGCCGCGATCCGGCGCGAATTCCGTATCCTCGAAACCAACCCCTACACCTGCCGAAAGGTCGGCCTCAACCCGCTCGAGCGCGAACTGGTGATTCCGTTCGGTGGCTCGGGTTACGTTGCTTTGTTCGAGATCATCAGCGAGCACGAAGTCGCCATCTCGGCGATCCGACATCAGCGAGAAGACGACTACCACTGACAAGGCTCAAGTCGCGTCGGGCTGAACGGCCAGAAGCCCAGACCGCGTCCGGCTGCAGCAAGACTGAACCACCGAATTCATGCGGGAGACGACGTTGATCAGGTTGCTCCACACTGCTGACTTGCAAATCGGCAAGCAGTACGGCCAGTTCGACAGCGACGACGCAGCGCTGTTGGCCGAGGCCCGCTTCGCCGTCGTCGAGCGCTTGGCACAACTGGCCGTCGCGCAAGGTGTCGATGCCGTGTTGGTGGCGGGCGATGTGTTCGACGCACAAGGCGTCGCCGACAAGACCATCCAACGGCTGTTCAACAACATGGCGGCATTCAGTAGGCCCTGGGTGTTGATCCCCGGCAACCATGACGCCGGTTTGGCCGAGTCGGTCTGGACCCGCGCCACGCGCTTGAACGCCGGTTGTGTCGTGCGGCGCCAAAAGCCGCTCTTTCAGTGAGTGAGCACCTTGGTGAGGAACATGCGGGCGCGCTCGGTCGCCGGCGCCTCAAAGAAACTGGCCTTGGGCGAGTCCTCCAGGATCACGCCGCCATCCATGAACAGGACGCGCTCGGCCACCCGTTGCGCAAAGCCCATCTCGTGCGTCACCACCATCATGGTCATGCCCTCCAGGGCCAGCGCCTGCATGACCTCGAGCACTTCATTGACCATCTCGGGATCGAGCGCCGATGTGGGCTCGTCGAACAGCATGGCCTTCGGGTCCATGGCCAGGGCGCGCGCAATGGAAACGCGCTGCTGCTGGCCGCCCGACAACTGGCCGGGCCGGCTGCCCGTCTTGTCGGACAGGCCCACGCGTGCCAGCAATTGTTCGGACCGCGCGTCGGCCTCGGCGCGCGAACGGTTCAGCACATGCATCTGCGCCAGGCTGACGTTCTGCCGCGCAGTCATGTGCGGGTAGAGCTCGAAGTTCTGGAACACCATGCCGATCTGCGCCCGCAGCGCAGGCAGGTCGGTTCGTTTGTCGGTGACCGAAATGCCATCCACCGTGATGCTGCCGCTGTCAATCGGCACCAGGGCGTTGATGCATTTGATCAAGGTGCTTTTGCCGGAGCCCGACGGGCCGCAGATGACGACCACCTCGCCCAGCTTCACCGTGGCCGTGCAGTCGCGCAGCACCTGCGTTCGCCCGTAGGATTTGTTGACCTTGCTCAGCTCGATCATCGGGCGCTGCCTTTGTTTCTAAAGATATCGATGCTCTTTGACAGGGAAAAGCAGATTGCCAGATAGACCACTGCAACCAGGGTGTACATCTCGGTCGGTCGCCCATCGCGTGCGGCCACCACACTGGCTGTTGTCATGAAGTCCCGCAGCGCCACCACATACACCAGCGACGTGTCCTGGAACACGATGATGATCTGGTTCAGCAGCAGCGGCGTCATGGCCCGCAGCCCTTGCGGCAGCACAACCAGCCTCGTGACCTGCCAGCGCCGCATGCCGGTGGCCAGCGCCGCTTCGGTCTGCCCGGGGCGCACGCTGTCCATGCCGGCCCGGATGATCTCGCAGTAGAACGCGGCCTCAAACAGTACAAAGGCAACAAGCGCCGATGCCAGCGAGCCAACCGGGCGGCCGATGACCAGCGGCACCAGAAAGTAGAACCAGAACAGCACCAGGATCAAAGGCACGCAACGCATGACCGTGACGTAGGCCGTGGCCGGCCCTGTGATCCAGGCCTTGTCCGAGCGCCGCATCATGGCCAGTCCGAAGCCCAGCACCAGGCCGCCTGCTGTGGCAACCGCCACCAGCAGCGCGCTCAGCGACATTCCTTCAGCCAGGAAGGGCCAGGACCGCGCAATCACGTCCCAGTCAAAATTGTTCACGTCGGCGCGCGCCCGAACTGGGCATTGCCAAAGCGCCGGTCGACGCTGCGCATCAAGCCCGTCACCGCCAGCCCGAGCACAAGATATACCGCAGTGGCCACCGCAAATGCCTCAAGGCCATGGAAGGTGTAGTTCTCGATATGCCGGCTCTGCGCAGTCAACTCAAGCATGCCAATCGTCAGGCTGATGGAAGACATCTTCACGGTGATCAGGAACTCGGAGGTCAGCGGCCCGAGGATGGCGCGCAAGCCCAGAGGCAGCAGTACCAGCCTGAATGCCTGCAGGGGCCGCAAACCGGTGGCCAGTGCCGCCGGCATGAGGTGGATCCCCACGGCTGCTATACCGGCGCGCACCTGCTCGGCCACTCGTGAGCCTGCAAACAGGCCAATGCCCACGATGGCGGTGACAAACTCGGGATTGGGCAGGTCGCGCTTGATCCAAAGGCCCAGCGCATCCGGAACCAGCTCCGGGAAAACGAAGTACCAGAGAAACAAC
>JBDTQC010000428.1:0-3635 GCA_039932405.1 Ideonella sp. | reverse complement strand
CGTTGGTCAGCATCACCGTGGGCACGCTGTATCAGAAACACCACGTCGAGCCCTGCGACGTGCGTACCGCGAGCACCGTGCAGTTGGGCGGCGCGTTGTTGGTCAGTCTGCCATTCGTGGCGTTCGAATCAGAGCCGATTCACTGGAACGCCTACTTTTTCGGCGCAATGACCTGGTCGGTGCTGGGGCTGACGCTGGGTGGCAGTTCCTTGCTTTACCTGCTGATTCAGCGTGGCGCTGCAACCAAGGTCACCAGCCTGTTGTTTCTGGTGCCGCCGTGCACCGCACTGATGGCCTGGCCATTGTTCGGAGAGACCCTGGCGCCGCTTGCGCTGGCCGGCATGGCGTTGACGGTGTTCGGCGTCGCGCTGGTGGTTCGCTGACCAGCGTGGCAGGGTGTCGACCGATGCCCGGTGATCCACGATTCGGGTAAATTGGTCGCTGTCAATGCCGGGATTATCCTGTCGCTGATTGGCTTTCAAGATCAGTCAACACGAATAGAATTCCCTTCCCACGCTTGACTCCCGCAAGCCGCGATCCGAATCGAATTTCTTTCGGCGATGTCGAGACACATCGCCAGTTCCTGACCAAAACCACGCATAACGTGCACCGAGAGAGGGCCTTTTCGTGAACAAATCCGAACTGATCGAACACATCTCCAAGCAGGCAGACATCTCGAAGGCTGCGGCCGGTCGTGCACTCGAAGCCTTGATTGGTGGCGTCAAGTCGACGTTGAAAAAAAACCAGAGCGTGTCACTGGTCGGTTTCGGCACCTTCACCGTCACCAAACGCGCCGCGCGCAGCGGGCGCAACCCGCGCACCGGCGCCACCATCAAGATCAAGGCCGCCAAGGTTCCGAAGTTCCGTCCCGGCAAGGCGCTGAAAGATGCGCTGAACTGACTACAACCAACCAACAAGCCGCAGGCAATTGATCGTTTGCTGCGGCGCCTTCACCCGAAGGCTTGGCATTCCCGGGTGCTTAGCTCAGTTGGTAGAGCGGCGCCCTTACAAGGCGTAGGTCGGGGGTTCGAGCCCCTCAGCACCCACCAGTCCGGGTTTGCCGGCATCGATCCAGCGTGTTCGATGCGCCCGCCGTGCGGGACAGCGCGGCACGTCGGGTAAACTATCTGACAAATCAGCCCAAAGGCGAACCTCGGTTCGCCTTTGTTGCATCTGGGGGCTTGTGAACCGCATCACTGCGCACAAGTGCTTGCAATGGCAGCAGCCGTTGCAAGGCGCCCATACCGTTGTTTCCTCGAGGCCTTCTGATGTTCGACTTCATCCGCAACCACACGCGCGTGCTGTTTTTTTTCCTGATCGTCCTGATCATTCCCTCGTTCGTGTTCTTCGGATTGCAGGGCTACACCAAGACGCAGGGCGATCAGGCGCAGGTGGTCGCCAGCGTCGGTGGCCTTGATATCACCAAGGCCGATCTCGAGGCCGCGCATCGGCGCCAGATCGAGCGGGTGCGGCTGGAGAACCCGGCCGTCGACACCAAGATGCTCGATACGCCCGAGATGCGGCAGGCATCGCTGGATGGCCTGGTACGTGACCGGCTGGTTTCACTGGCAGCCGAGAAGCTGCATCTGGTGACCACCGATGAGCGCATGCTGCACGTGTTTCGCCAGGATCCGCAGTTCGAGTTCCTGCGCAGGGAAGATGGCAGCATCAATGCCGATGTGTTGGCAGCGCAAGGCATGTCGACTGAAATGTTCGAGCAACGCCTGCGCCAGGACATTTCTGCAAACCAGGTGCTGAAGCCGATCGATGCCACGGCGATTGCGCCTGCCGCTGCGGCCTCGGCCGCGCTGGATGCATTTCTGCAACGTCGCGAAATACAGGTGCAGGCGTTCCAGCCGACGTCGTATGCGGCGGAGGTCAAGCCGACCGATGCCGACCTGCAGGCGTTCTACAAGGAGCATGCGGCGCAGTATCAGGCGCCCGAGCAGGTCGACATCGAATACCTGGTGCTGGATGCCGACAAGCTGCAGCAGGACATGAAGGTCGACGAAGAACAGGTGAAGAAGTACTACGAGCAAAACGCTGCCCGGTATACCAAGCCGGAAGAGCGGCGCGCCAGCCACATCCTGGTCAAGGTCGATGCGGCGGCCACGCCCGAGGTACGCGCCGCCGCCAAGGCCAAGGCCGAAGGCCTGCTGGCCGAAGTCAGGAAAGCGCCGCAGACATTTGCCGATCTCGCCTCGAAGAATTCCGACGACACCGGCTCGGCAAAAAATGGCGGCGATCTCGACTTCTTCGGCAAAGGTGCGATGGTCAAGCCGTTCGAGGACGCGGCCTTTGCACTGAAGCCCGATGGCATCAGTGATCTGGTGACCTCCGATTTCGGCTATCACATCATCAAGCTGACCGGGGTGCGTGGCGGCGAGAAACGCAGCTTCGAGTCGGTGCGTCCGGAGATCGAGGCGCAGCTGCGCAAACAGCTGGCTCAACAGAAATACACCGAGCTGGCGGTTGAATTCAGCAATGTCGTCTACGAACAGGCCGACAGCCTGAAGCCGGCGGCCGACAAGTTCAAGCTGGAGCTGAAGACCGCCAAGGACGTCACCCGCACGCCGGCGCCCGGCGTCACCGGCCCGCTGGCGTCACCCAAGTTGCTCGATGCCTTGTTCAGCACCGATGCGACCCGCAACAAGCGCAACACCGAAGCCGTCGAGGTGGCGCCCACCCAGATGGTGTCGGCCCACGTGACACGGCATTCACCGGCCCATACGCGGCCGTTCGAAGAGGTTCGCACTCAGGTCACTGCAGCCGTTTCGGAAAAGCAGGCAGCCGCTTTGGCAAGCAAGGCGGGCGTCGCCCGACTGGCTGAATTGAAGGCCGCTCCCGCCACTGTCCTCGACGCCAAGGAGCTGACGATCTCGCGCGCCAAGCCGGAAAGCCTCAATCCGAAACTGATCGACCAGGTGCTGAGCGCGCCTGCCACGTCGCTGCCCGCCGTGATTGGTGTCGATCTGGGCCTGCAGGGCTATGTGGTGGTCAAGGTCAACAAGGTGCTGCCGCCCGACACCAAGCCGGTTGATGTCGAGGCCATGCGCAGCGAATACGCCAAGGCCGTCTCAGCCGTCGAGACCCTGGCCTACTACGATTCGCTGAAGCGGCGCTTCAAGGTCGAGATCAAACCAGTCTCGAGCGCCGGGTCAGCTGCCAGTGCTGCCTTGAATTGATGGTTGAAACAGGGTGCTGCGCACAGCTTGACCGGTTTGACGCAGGCGCATCGCATATACTCTCAGGCTCTGCGGTGGCTGTAGCTCAGTTGGTAGAGTCCAGGATTGTGATTCCTGTTGTCGTGGGTTCGAGCCCCATCAGCCACCCCATTTGAAGATTTCATGACGGCTCATACCGTCTCATAGAACACCAAATCCCCCAGTTATATCAATGACTTAGGGGATTTTTTGTTGCCTGGTGGGCTCATATCGTCTCATGACGGCTCATCCAGGGCCTTCCATGGCGAATATGCTGTGGTCTCTCCATGTACATCACCGATCTGACGCACTTTCTCGACAAGTCCGGCGCGATTGGCCCGGTGAAGGGCGCTGCGCGCACGATGGGTCAGTTTCACGTCGATGCAGTCGCACATGCATCTGACAACACCTCGCTCATCGACTCAGCAGCAT
>JBDTQC010000427.1:0-3639 GCA_039932405.1 Ideonella sp. | reverse complement strand
GAAGTTCCACAGCTTCCCGGCCGTCAACACGCTCTTCAACGCGATGGCGAACCACCCCGACTTCGGCACGGTCGACTGGAGCAGCCTGGTGATCTCGATCGGCGGCGGCATGGCGGTGCAGAGCGCGACCGCCAAGCTCTGGCTCGAGAAGACGGGCTGCCCGATCGTCGAGGGCTACGGCTTGTCGGAGACGTCGCCGTCGGCGACCTGCAACCCCGTCGACAGCACCGCCTACAGCGGCAACATCGGCTTGCCGATGCCCAACACCGAGCTGAAGCTGCTCGACGACGATGGCAACGAGGTGCCGCTCGGTACACCGGGCGAAATCGCGATTCGCGGTCCGCAGGTCATGGCCGGCTATTGGCAGCGTCCCGACGAAACCGCCAAGGTCATGACAGACGACGGCTTTTTCCGCACCGGCGATATCGGGACCGTCGACGAACGTGGCTATTTCAAGATCGTCGATCGCAAGAAGGACATGATCCTGGTCAGCGGTTTCAACGTCTATCCGAACGAGGTCGAGGAAGTGGTCAGCCAGATGCCCGGCGTGCTCGAGTGCGCGGCGGTCGGTGTGCCCGACCCCAAGGCCGGCGAGGCGGTCAAGCTGGTCATCGTCAAACGCGATGCGGCACTCACCGAGGGCGAGGTGAAGGCATTCTGCGAAACCAACCTGACCGGGTACAAGCGGCCGAAGATCATCGAGTTCCGGACCGAGTTGCCGAAGACACCGGTCGGCAAGATCCTGCGCCGCGAACTGCGCGACAAGGTCGCGGCCTGAGCAGCACGACGAACGCGCGGCTTTTCGCTCATCGGCCGGGCCCCGTGCCGGGCGCGATGCAGCGTCTTCACAATCGGTGCTTCATCTGAGCGCAGCCATGCCGTCGCGGTTTTACGTCCCACTTCCTCTGCGCGCCGACCAGGTATTGGCGTTGCCGTCTGCAGCGGCCCGCCATGTGCAGGTGCTGCGCATGCAACCGGGCGACGCGCTCAGCCTGTTCGATGGTGCAGGCGCCGAATGGGCAGCCCGGATCGTGCGGATCGGACGCAGCGATGTCGAAGTGCTGTCATTGAGTGCGCTGCAACCATCGCCCGAATTGGCTTGTGCCGTGACCCTGGCGATCGGCATGCCAACCAACGAGCGCATGGATTGGCTGGTCGAAAAGGCGACCGAACTCGGCGTCGCGGCGCTGCAACCACTGGTCTGTGAACGATCGGTGTTGCGGGTGGATGGTGAGCGTGCCGCGAAGAAAACCGCCCATTGGCAGGCGGTGTCAGTTGCAGCCTGTGAACAAAGCGGCCGTGCAACGGTTCCGCTGGTTGCTCCGGTGCAAGCGCTGCAAGCCTGGTTGAAAGGCCTGCCTCCCCGACTGCCGGGCGCAACCCCAGCCGCGTCGGATTGGCGCGGCATCCTCAGCCTGAACGCCGGGCGCCCGCTGGCCCTGCTTTTGCAGGGCAAGCCGCTGCCGTCGCGCGCCGTTTTCCTGAGTGGGCCTGAAGGGGGACTGACCATTGCAGAAGAAGAAACGGCGCTTGGCGCCGGATTCGTCCCGGTCAGCCTGGGCAGCCGCACCTTGCGCGCCGATACAGCGCCATTGGCGGCGCTCAGCTGGATCGGATTGACCGACGCCGCAAACCGGTGACCGGACGCGCCATCGGTCACAATCCAGGCTGCAAACTCCAGGAGACGACATGGGACTTTTCGATTCGGTTACTGATGCGCTGGGCGGCAATCAGGGTGCCGGTGGCGGCATGGGCAAGGGCGCGCTGATCGCCCTGGTGTTGCAGATGCTTAGCAACAATGGTTCGGCCGGCGGCGGCATTGGTGCGCTGATCCAGAAGCTGCAGGCCGGAGGGCTCGGTGACGTGGTCGGTTCGTGGATTTCATCAGGCCCCAACCAGTCGATTTCACCTAATCAGGTGCAGGATGCGCTGGGTGGCGACCTGATCAGCCAGATTGCTGCGCAATTGGGCATCACGCCTCAGGCGGCGAGCAACCAGCTGGCCGAGTCGATGCCGGAGGTGGTCGATCACCTGACACCGAACGGACATCTTCCCGATCCGGCCAGTGGCGGGCTGGGCGACATCGGGTCGATTCTCGGCCGCTTCGGCTGACAGACATCCGGGCGGCGACGCTGGCCGCCGCGTCCCATTTCAAACACTAAGTGTCGTTGGTACCGGCCGGTTTGCGCATCGAACCGGCCACCAGGTCGAACCGATAGAGCCGGCATTCGATCGGGCCGTTCCACATCGGGACCCGACGCGTCTCCTTCAAGCGCATGGCCCTCGGCAAGGCCATGTCCGGGCTCAGGATGTGGGCGGTCCAGCCGCCCGCGTGGCCGGTGTAGGCCTGCTTCCAGTGGCTGGCCAGACGGGCGTAGAAGTCGTCCGGCAAGGTCCGATTGTTGTTGTCGTCGCCATTGCCTGATCGATGGCCGCTGGAATCGTTCGATACCCGGCCGGGCGCCGCCTTGCCACCAACTTCGATGCGTTCACCATACGGCGGATTCAGCACCAGGGTGCCCGGCATCTGCGCTGGCAGATTCGGCGCCGGGCGCTCGAGCGCGTCACCACCGTTGAAGACGATGGCTGCCTCGACGCCGGCCCGCTGCGCGTTGCGTCGTGCGAAATCGACCATCCGAAACGAGATGTCGCTCGCATGGATCGGCACTGCCGACGGATGGATCCGGGCCTGTGCGTGACTCTTCAAACGTTGCCATTCGGCACGGTTTTCGGGGTCACCGAACGGCAACAGGCGTTCGAAGGCGAAACGTCGCTTCAGGCCCGGGGCGATCCCGCAGGCAATCTGCGCCGCCTCGATGGCGATCGTTCCGGAGCCGCAGCACGGATCGTGCAAGGCTCCGCCCGCTTCGATGGTGCCGCGCCAGCCCGCCGCAGCGAGCATCGCCGCGGCCAGGGTTTCCTTCAGCGGCGCGTCGCCCTTGTCTTCGCGCCAACCGCGCTTGAACAGGGGTTCACCGGAACTATCGACATACAGCGACGCGCGCTCAGGGCCGAGATGCAGCAGCAGCGGCAGATCCGGATGACGGGTGTCGACGCTCGGCCGTTCGCCGGCCGCTTCACGCATCACGTCGCAGACCGCGTCCTTGATGCGCAGTGCAACGAAATTCAAGCTGCGCAATGGGCTGCGCGTCGCGGTGGTGTCGACACGCAGGGTATGCGCCGGCGTGATCCATTGGGTCCAGTCGACGCTGCGGCCGAGCGCGTAGATGTCGTCCTCAGATCGATACGGGCCTTCCGCCACCTCGACCAGCACCCGCTGCGCCAGCCGACATTCGAGGTTCAGCTTCATCACCTCCAGCGTCCCGCCGTCCAGGCCCACACCACCGCGCACCGGGCGCAGTCCGACGCCGGGCAGGATCGCCCCCAGTTCGTCGGCCAGCAACTGCTCGACTCCAGCAGCGCACGGAAGAAACAGGGGCAGAGTCATTCTTCACTCATCTCCAGGAGTTCGAAAGGATGGGGTGCGGCGAAGCCGCTATTGGGGTGGGCCATCACATGCTCTTGCGCAGGTTCGCCGGCGCAATCTTGAGGGCTTCGCGGTACTTGGCGACGGTGCGTCGGGCGACCTGGATGCCTTGTTCCTCGAGCATGGTCGACAGCTGGCTGTCGGACAGCGGC
>JBDTQC010000426.1:0-3646 GCA_039932405.1 Ideonella sp. | reverse complement strand
ATTGCATCGGGCACGGTCACCGCGCTGGTAGACCTGCCGTTCGGGCTGTTGTTCATCGGCGTACTGGCCTGGATTTCGCCTTGGCTGGCGCTCCCGCCGGTGATCGCCTTCGTGGTGATCCTGGTGATGGGCTACGCAATGCAGCACCGGCTGCATGAACTGTCCGAGACCACCTACAAGGCAGCAGCGCTGCGCAACGGCACGCTGATCGAAAGCCTGGGCGGCATCGAAACCATCAAGGCGCAGGGTGCCGAAGGCGTCATCCAGGCCAAGTGGGAGCGTACCAACTTGTTTCTTGCCGCCACCAACGTGAAGACTCGCGCGCTGTCCTCGCGTGCGATGTACCTGACCAACACCATCACCCAGCTGGTCTGGATCGTGATGATCATTGTCGGTGTCTACCTGATCAGCCTGCGCGAGCTGACGATGGGCGCCTTGATTGCAGCGAGCATGTTGTCGTCGCGCTCACTCGCGCCGGCCAGCCAGATCATCGGTCTGCTGATGCAATACCAGGGCGCGCGCACCGCCCTCGAATCGCTGAACAAGGTGATGGACAACGAGGTTGAACGCCCGGAAGGCAAGACTTTCATCCAGCGGCCGCAGCTGAAGGGTGACATCGAATTCCGCAATGTCAGCTTCAAATACCCCGGACGAAAGGATTCCGCGCTCGATGGCATCAGCTTCAAGATCGCGGCCGGTGAGCGGGTAGCGCTGATCGGTCGGGTTGGTTCAGGCAAATCGACGATCCAGCGCCTGATCATGGGCATGTATCAGCCAACCGACGGGGCGGTGCTGCTCGACGGCATCGATCTGCGACAACTCGATCCGGCCGACGTTCGGCGCAACGTTGCCAGCGTCTCGCAGGATGTGACCTTGTTCTTTGGCAGCCTGCGCGAGAACATCACCTTCGGGCTGCCTTATGCAGACGACGCGGCGGTGGTCGCAGCGGCTGAGGCGGCGGGTCTGGCCGACTACGTGAATCGCCATCCGGAAGGATTCGACATGCCGGTCGGAGAACGCGGCGAATCGTTGTCGGGTGGGCAGCGCCAGAGCGTGGGCATCGCGCGCGCGCTGCTGCACAACTCGCCAGTACTGCTGCTCGACGAGCCGACCAGCGCGATGGACTTCTCCACCGAGGGCCAGATCACCACGCGCATCGGCGCGATCTCGCAGCACAAGACCGTGGTGCTGGTGACGCACCGAACCTCGATGCTGGCGATGGTCACACGCGTCATCGTGATCGACGGCGGCAAGGTGGTTGCCGACGGGCCGCGCGAGCGGATCATGGAAGCACTGGCCAGCGGCCGCATCACGAGGGCTGCATGATGGAACAGGAAATCAGCATCAAGACCGTGCGGATGACGCGCAAACCCGATCCCCGCCCGCGCCTGCTGGTGGGCATGAGCCGGGCCATGATCGCCGTGATGGAACCGATCCGCCGGGCGCTTGCGCCGCTGACGCGCCGCATTCTCGGCAGCGGAGCAATCGAAGATCCGGCGATGGCGGCGCAGTTCACCAAGTTCGAGCTCGAAGCCGATGCCGTGATGTCGCGACGCGAGACGCACCGGGCTCAATGGATCGTTCGTGCCGCGGTAGTCATCGTCGTGATGCTGATCGTCTGGGCCTCGCTGGCCCATGTGCAGGAAGTGACGAAAGGCGACGGCAAGGTCATTCCGTCGAGGCAGTTGCAGCTGGTTCAGTCGCTCGACGGCGGCGTGGTTTCGGAAATCCTGGTGCGCGAAGGCGATGTGGTCGAGGAAGGCCAGTTGCTGCTGAAGATCGACGAAACCCGTGCCACATCCGGCGTGCGCGAAAGTGCCGCGCAGGGCTTTGCATTGCGCGCACGAATGGCCCGCCTGCGGGCCCTGGCCGAAGGTGGATCGTTCAAGCCGCCGTCGATGAGCAATGCCAACGATGTGCAGGAACAGAAGATCCTCAACGAAGAGCGCAGTCTGTACGAGAACAAGCTGTCCGAACTCAACACGATGGTGTCGATCAATCGCCAGCAGGTGCAGCAGTGCCAGCAGGAATTGAACGAGATGCTGTCGCGCAAGAGCTCGGCCGAACGCAGCATGGCGATGAACCAGCAAGAGCTGAACAAGACCAAGCCACTGCTGGCCAGCGGGGCGGTTTCCGATATGGATATCCTGCGCCTCGAGCGCGAAGTCTCGCGCAGCCGTGGCGAAATCGAACAGGCAGGCGCGCAAATCTCCCGGGTCCAGGCGTCGATCCGTGAGGCCGAGCGCAAGGTGCAGGAAACCGAGCTGGCATTCCGCAACGAAGCACGCCGCGACATGGCCGACGTGATGGGCAAACTCAATGCGTTGAACGAAGGCGCTGTGGCGCTGCTCGACCGCGTGGACAAGTCGCAAGTCAAGAGTCCGGTGCGCGGGCGGGTGCAGCGGCTGCTGTCCAACACGGTTGGCGGCGTCGTCACGCCAGGCAAGGACATCGTCGAAATCGTGCCGCTCGATGACCTGCTGATACTCGAGGCCAAAGTGATGCCGAAAGACATCGCCTTCATCCACCCCGGGCAACAGGCGACGGTCAAGTTCACGGCCTATGATTTTTCGATCTACGGCGGCCTGGATGCGACGGTCGAGAACATCAGCCCAGATACCACCGTCGACGAACGCGGCAATGCCTTCTACCTGGTGCGCGTGAAGACTGCCAAACCGAGCTTCAGCGCCAAGATGCCGATCATCCCGGGCATGACGGCAGAAGTCGACATCCTGACCGGCAACAAGACCGTGATGTCCTATTTGCTGAAGCCGGTGTTGAAGGCCCGCGCCTACGCATTGACCGAGCGGTAGACGCTCCGCAACAAACCCCCGCCCCGGGGCGCCCGGCGTGACATTTCGCACGCCAAGGGCGCCGCCGATTGCAAATCGTCCTCAAGCACGGCCTGTACGCGTCGATATCGCTATACAGGCGCTCGTTTGACAAGGCCAAGTCGCGCTCGTCCGTCAAAACCTTATTTCATCAAGTCAGCAGTATTCAGTGAACTTGATCACGAAAAAGAACGAGAAATGCATCGATAAGATCCACACATTTTTTCCAGATCTGAAACAATTTGTTCCAAGCGCCGCTGCTGGCGCATCCCTCACCTGCTCAGGAGTCTCCACATGCCTACCATGATCCAAACCGTCTCTGGAACCGTCACCGGCCTGTGGGGCAAGGCGATGATCCGGGGTAAAGACGGCAAGATGCACCCGCTGCAAGTCGGCGATCTGGTCGTCAAGGGCGACGTGATCCTGACCAGTCAGGACGGCATCGTCCAGCTGAACCCTGATCAGGTCGTGCCGATTGCGAAGAAAGACGACGTCGACATCGAACCGGCTGCTGGTGGCGGCGGGTCATTGCTCGAAGGGTTGCGCGTCGGCCGGATCGCCGAGGCAACGACGAGTACCGAGCTCAACCAGACCCAGTTTTTCGATCGCGCAAGGATCGAGGCGACGACCGTTGCAGCGAGCCCCGGACTGCCCACTGCGATTCCGGAATCGCTGGTGGTCAACGAAGACACGGTGCTTCCCATCAAGCTCACCGGTCGTGATCCAGACGGTTTCCTGACCGCGATCACGATCACCCACGTGCCTACTGGCGGGGTCTTGTACAAGGGCGACGGCACGCCGATTGCCGAAAACAC
>JBDTQC010000425.1:0-3665 GCA_039932405.1 Ideonella sp. | reverse complement strand
TCGAGGCTTACTCAGCGTTCACTCGCGTTACGGCCCGCACACTCGCGCTGCCACCTATGCGTGGCACGCTTACCCGAAGGCTTCAGACATTTCGTCACCTCCATGCCTGCTCCGGTTGCTTCCGGCTGGAGCGGTTGCCGGGCGGGGCTTGCACCCGCTGGAAAGCGCCGCCTTTTCACGGCGCACACCCATTGCGGTCGTAGCAGCCGCCGATCAAAACGCCGCGGAGCCGCCCTTCAAGCTCGCGGCAATGACCCGGATTCAGGACCGTCCCTAAGGAGCCTCTCGCCAGCAGCCCGCAAAGCGGCAAGGATTTTCCGCTGAAGCCGCTCGTCGGGTAGCGCGCGCGCAAGCATGACTGCGCCGACGTTCTGGGCCATCAGGGTCCAGGCATCCTCGGGCGTGGCCGTCAAGCGCATGAGCTTGGCATGGATGTCCAACAGCCCGGCCTGGTACGCGGCACGAACGGGTTCATCTGCACGCGCAATCTCGGGCGTCAGGGACGGCAGGGGGCAACCCTGCTCTGGATGCCTGACATGGGCAACGCTCAGATAGCCCGCCAGGGACCTCGCCGCAGCAGCCCCGTCTGCAGGATCGAACGCGTCGTACATCTGCGCGGTACGCGCGAGTTCTGCGGTGATCAGTGCGACAAACAGATCGGCCTTGCCATCGAAATGCTTGTACAGCGCGCCGGTGGTCAAGCCCGCCGACGCGGCCAGCCCAGCCATTCCGCTTTCGTTGAAACCATGCTTCTTCGCATGACTGCCGCCTTGCTCAACGAGACGTTGGCGGGAGGCATCTTTGTGGTCTTTTGGGTAGCGCATGGCTGGATTGTGGTGTCGCCGGGTTGACAGTTTCAAAACTGGTCTTAGGATAACGTTCATTATCTCATGGTGCGAACCTTCGCCATGACAGCAAGAATCGAGGCAAACGATGAGTGCAAGTCAATCGGCAGAGTGGAAGAAGACTGCCTGCATCATCTGCTCGCTGAACTGCGGGCTGGAGGTGCAGACCGAAGGGGGTCGGATCAGCAAGACCCGGGGGGACAAGGACCACCCGATTTCCCAGGGCTATGTCTGCGAAAAGTCGCAACGCATGGACTACTACCAGAACGGCGCCGACCGCATCACGACGCCGAAGCGACGCCGGCCCGACGGCAGCTACGAGGACATTGACTGGCCCACTGCCATTCGCGAGATCGCCGACAAGTTTGCTGCCGTCAAGTCCCGGCACGGCGGCTCAAGCATCCTGTACTACGGCGGCGGCAGCCAGGGCAACCACCTCGGCGGCACCTATGCCGACAGCACCATCAAGGCGCTTGGCGTGGTGTACCGATCCAATGCGCTAGCCCAGGAGAAGACGGGCGAGGCCTGGGTGCAGGGCAAGATGATGGGTGCCGGCGTGCACGGCGATTTCGAACACGCCGAAGTGGCAGTCTTCCTCGGCAAGAACCCGTTTCAGTCGCACGGCTTCGCGCGCACCCGGGTGATCCTGCGCGAGATGCAGAAAGACCCGAACCGCTCGATCATCGTCATCGACCCACGCCGCAGCGAGACCGCCGACATGGCGGACTACCACCTCGCCGTTCGCCCGGGCACCGACGCCTGGTGCCTGACGGCGCTCGCGGCGATCCTGGTCCAGGAAGGGCTCATCGCCAAGGAATGGCTCGATATGCACACGACTGGCTTGGCACGAGTGGCTGAGGTGCTGGAGCGCATTCCGGTGGCCGAATACGCCAAGACCTGTGGCGTCGATGAGCACCTGCTTCGGCAGGTGGCCGAACGCATCGCGAAGGCCAAGAGCGTGTCGATGATCGAGGACCTTGGCGTCCAGATGAACCTGCATTCGACGCTCAACAGTTACCTGAATCGGCTGGTCTGGCTGTTGACCGGCAACTACGCCAGGCCAGGCACCAACAACGCGTTCGTGCCGATCTTCAATCTGTCATCGTCTAAACGCGAATCGACCGCGAAGGGCAGCAAGCCAGATGCCGCAGTTGCCAAGGCAAGACCCGGATCGCACAGCCCGGTCACGGGCGCCAAGGTCATCATGGGCCTGATTCCGTGCAACGTGATCCCGGAGGAGATCCTCACCGATCACCCAGGGCGCTTCCGAGCGATGTTCATCGAGAGCAGCAACCCCGCTCACTCCCTGGCCGACAGCCAGCGCATGCGGCAGGCACTGCGTGCCCTCGACGTCAGCGTCGTGATCGACGTCGCTATGACAGAGACGGCGCGGCAGGCCGACTACGTGCTTCCAGCCACCAGCCAGTTCGAGAAGGCCGAGGCCACGTTCTTCAACGTGGAGTTCCCGCGGAACGGCTTTCACTTGCGGCAGCCCTTGTTCGCGCCTCGCGTGGGAACCCTGACCGAGGCCGAGATGCACGCACGGCTGGTCGAGGCCCTGGGTGAACTCGACGCCAGCCACTATCGCTTGCTGCGCCGTGCCGCGCGGCTGGGTCGGACGGCCTTTGGTCTCGCGTTCTCATGGAAGGCAACGCGCGACAAGAAGGTGGCGCTCTACGCACCGGTCGTCCTGTACCGGACGCTCGGCGAGACCTTGCCCGCCGGCTTCGCGCCGGCCGCCTCGCTGTGGGGCGTCAGCCAGTTGTTCGTTCGCAATCAGCGGGCTGCGGCGGCACGGGCCGGCTTTGGCGGCAGCCTTCTCCAGGCGGGCAACAGGCTCTTCGACGCGATCATCACCAAGCCCTCGGGCGTGATCTATGCAGTCAGCGAATACGCCGACAGCTGGCGTGCCGTGCGACTGCCGGACAACAAGATCAATCTGTGCATCGAGGAGATGCTGGCCGAGCTGGCCACACTCGACAGCAAGTTGCCGCCTCACGATGATGAGTACCCGTTCATCCTGTCTGCCGGCGAGCGCCGCAGCGATACCAGCAACACGTCGATCCGCGATGCAAGCTGGCACAAGCGGGGCACCTTCGGCACGCTGCGCATGCACCCGAACGACGCTGCGAAGATTGGCTGCAAGGAGGGCGACTGGGTCAGCATGACGACCCGGCGTGGCAGTGCGCAAGCCCCGGTCGAAACGGGCGACGATCTGCAGCCGGGCCATGTGTCGCTGCCCAACGGCCACGGGCTCGACTACACAGCGGCTGACGGAACGGGCGTGCACAAGGGCGTCTCGCTCAACGAGCTCACCGACACCGCCGGGCGTGACCCGTTCGCCGGCACCCCATGGCACAAATATGTGCCAGTGCAGATTGCGCGCGTGGACTCGGCGCGGGTTGCGGATCAAGCGGCCGAAATGGGAGCCGCCGCATAGCGCACGTCGTAACCGAAGCGGGCTCGTCGCCCACCAGCCGTCTTCGGCATAATCTTTCCTGACTGAACTCAGGCCATTCGCCGAGAACTGGTGAGTCATCGGTTCGCTTGGTACCACCTCGCGGTCCTTTTACAATCGCCCACGGGCCCCGAGGCGGCACAGTGCCTCGGTCTGCCGTCCAGCGGACGACCGTCAAGCCGCCCGTCGTCATCGACTGCACTTGGCCGGGGCCGGAGATTCCTGGCTGCACAGGTAAGCTGCCGCTCTACATGATCAGGTCGAAATCCGAGGCAAGCCGCCGGGCATGGAGGCGTGCGTTCATCAATGCTGCTGAGTCGATGAGCCGAGGTGTTGTCAGATGCATGTGCGACTGCATCGAC
>JBDTQC010000424.1:0-3695 GCA_039932405.1 Ideonella sp. | reverse complement strand
CCTGACGCGGTGCCGGCAATCGCAGGCTGGCTGCTGCTCGGCAACCTGTTCTGGGTGCTGGCCTACGACACCGAATACGCGATGGTCGATCGCGATGACGATCTGAACATCGGCATCAAGACCTCTGCCATCACCCTGGGCCGTTTCGATGTTGCAGCGGTAATGGCCTTCTATGGCTGTTTTCTGCTGATCTGGGCGCTGATCGGCAGCAAGCTCGGCTTGGGCTGGCCATTTTTTGCCGGCCTGCTGGCCGCCGCCGCGATTGCCGGGTGGCATTTCAGCCTGATCAGGGATCGCTCACGCGAAGGCTGCTTCAAGGCCTTCAGGCTCAATCACTGGCTCGGATTCACGGTGTTCGTCGGCGTCGCGCTGGCAACCTGGTTGGCCTGATCAAGCGCCGAATTCGTCGCCCATTTCAGCCGCGCGGCGCTGGGCCGCAGCGAGTGCCCGGCCAAAACTGGCCTTGACATCGGCACTGTCCAGCACCTCGATCGCCGCATGGGTGGTGCCGCCTCGGGATGTCACGCGCTCGCGCAACAGCGACGGCGGGTCGCTCGATGCGGCGGCCAGCGCGGTAGCGCCGGAGAAAGTTGCCAGCGCCAGTTCACGACCTTGTTCGGCGCTCAGTCCCATCGCCACAGCGGCGTCGATCAGCGCCTCGATCACGTAGAACACATAGGCCGGGCCGGAACCGGAGATCGCCGTCACCGCGTCCAGATCGGATTCACGCTCGAGCCACACGGTGCGACCTGTCGGCGCGAGCACCGTTTCCACCTGGACGCGTTCCTGGCTGGTCACTCCCGGTCGGGCAAACAGACCGGCGATGCCCTGGCCAATCAGCGCAGGCGTATTCGGCATCGCGCGGACCACCCGGTCGGTACCGGTGGCGCGCGTGATGGCGTCGCTGCGGATGCCGGCCATCACGCTGAGCTGCAGCGCGCCACCGATGTAACGGACACAGGGCTGCGCCGCCGCCTTGAACATCTGCGGCTTGACCGCCCACAGAACCAGGTCGGCGTCGCCGAGATGCGGGCCGGCTTCTGCCAGCGCCAGCACGCCGAAATCGGCCTGCAAGCTGGTACGTTGGGCGTCACCCGGATCGACGACGATGATGTGGGAGGCAGCGCGGCCACTGCCGAGCAGCCCACCGATGATGGCGCGGGCCATGTTGCCCCCGCCGATGAAAGCGAGCTTGTTCATGTCTGAAGTGTAGAAGCGTCGGCCGCCGCCGAGCGCGCGCCGAAAACGGCGCTGCCGATGCGCACGATCGTCGCGCCCTCGGCAATCGCCGCCTCGAGATCGTCGCTCATGCCCATCGACAAGGTGTCGAAATCTGCACTCAAGCCCGCACACGATTCGCGAACGCTGACCAACAGTTCGCGCAGCGCCCGATGCGGTTCGCGCTGGGCCGCGAAGCCGCTTGCCGGCGCCGGGATCGCCATCAGGCCGCGCAGACGCAGGCGCGGCAGGGCTGCAACAGCTTCGGCCACAGCGGCCACTTCGCCCGGCAGCAGACCGCTCTTGCTGGCTTCACCGCTGATGTTGACCTGCAGGCACAGCTGCAATGGCGGCAAGCCGGGCGTGCGCTGATCGCTCAGACGCTGGGCGATCTTCAGGCGATCGACCGAATCGACCCAATCGAAGGCCTCGGCAACCGCTCGGGTCTTGTTGCTCTGCACCGGACCGATCAGGTGCCATTCGACCTGACGCCGCAGATCGGAAAGATCGGCAATCTTCGCCAGTCCTTCCTGGACGTAGTTCTCGCCGAAGCACCGCTCGCCGGCAGTGACCGCCAGCCGCAGCTCCGCGGCATCGCGCGTCTTGCCGACACACATCAGCGTCACGTCGGCGACCGGCCTGCCAGCACGCTGGCACGCCGCCGCGATCTGCTGGCGCACGTGTTGTATGTTGTCCGGGATCGTCGCCATAATGCGTCAAGGGTATCCTTCTTCGGACAGGCCAGTCGGCGCCTGCCATCACTCATCCAAGATTCGTCCATGGACATCACCCAACTGCTGGCGTTTTCGGTCAAGAACAAGGCGTCCGATTTGCACTTGTCGGCCGGCTTGCCGCCGATGATCCGGGTGCACGGCGACGTGCGCCGCATCAATGTCGATCCGTTGGAGCACAAGGATGTGCACGCCATGGTCTACGACATCATGAATGACACCCACCGCAAGGTCTACGAAGAATCGCTGGAATGCGATTTTTCGTTCGAAATCCAGGGGCTGGCTCGTTTTCGCGTCAATGCGTTCAATCAGAACCGCGGTGCCGGGGCGGTATTCCGGACGATTCCGAGCAAGATCCTGTCACTCGAGCAGCTCAACACGCCCAAGATTTTTGCCGAACTGTCGCTGAAGCCACGCGGTCTGGTGCTGGTCACCGGGCCGACCGGCTCCGGCAAGTCGACGACCCTGGCGGCGATGGTCAATCACTTGAACGAAGCCGAGTACGGACACATCCTGACCGTCGAGGATCCGATCGAATTCGTTCACGAGAGCAAGAAGTGCCTGATCAATCAACGCGAGGTCGGACCGCACACGCTGAGCTTCAACAACGCCTTGCGCTCTGCGCTGCGCGAAGATCCGGACGCGATCCTGGTCGGTGAATTGCGCGACCTGGAAACCATCCGGCTCGCGCTGACCGCCGCCGAAACCGGCCACCTGGTATTCGGCACCTTGCACACCAGTTCGGCCGCCAAGACCATCGACCGCGTGGTTGACGTCTTTCCGGCGGCCGAAAAGGAAATGGTTCGCGCGATGTTGTCGGAGTCGCTGGTGGCGGTGATTTCACAGACCCTGTGCAAATTGCGCGACGGCACTGGCCGCGTGGCCGCCCACGAAATCATGATCGGCACACCGGCCATTCGCAACCTGATCCGCGAAGCCAAGATCGCGCAGATGTATTCGTCGATCCAGACCGGCAACAGCATGGGCATGCAGACACTTGACCAGAATCTGACCGAGCTGGTGCGCAAGGGCGCCATTTCGCCGTCGGAAGCCCGTTCGAAAGCCAAGTTGCCGGAGAATTTCCCCGGTTGATCGGGCAATCGCTCCGGGTGGCGCCGCACTACGATGGTCACACGACCGTGCACTTGACTTCTCGAGGCGCGGCAAACGACTCCGAAGGACTAGCAGATGGAACGTGATCAGGCATCGAAATTCGTCAACGACCTGTTGCGGCTGATGATCAGCCGCAATGGCTCCGATCTGTTCCTGACCGCCGACTTTCCACCGGCCATCAAGGTCGACGGCAAGGTGACCAAGGTATCGCCGCAGCCGCTGACCGGCCAGCACACGCTGGCCTTGGCACGTGCGGTGATGAACGACAAGCAGGCTGCCGAGTTCGAGCGCACCAAGGAATGCAACTTTGCGATCTCGCCGCAAGGCATCGGTCGTTTTCGCTGCAACGCCTTCGTCCAGCAAAGCCATGTGGGGATCGTCATGCGGGCGATTCCGCAGACGCTGCCGACAATCGATACCTTGAAATTGCCGGAGATTCTGAAGGAAGTGGCAATGACCAAGCGCGGGCTGGTCATCTTTGTCGGCGCGACCGGTTCGGGCAAAAGCACCTCGTTGGCGGCAATGGTCAACTACCGCAACGAGAACTCGCACGGCCACATCATCACGCTGGAAGATCCGGTCGAGTTCGTCCACCCGCACAAGAACTGCATCATCACGCAGCGCGAAGTCGGC
>JBDTQC010000423.1:0-3701 GCA_039932405.1 Ideonella sp. | reverse complement strand
ATGGGACCCCGCAGGACTTCAAATTCCTGGTCGATACCTTGCACCAGGCCGGCATCAGCGTCATTCTCGATTGGGTGCCGTCGCACTTTCCTTCCGATGCGCATGGGCTGGCGCGTTTCGATGGCAGTTGCCTCTATGAACATGCCGATCCGCGCCAGGGTTTTCATCCCGAATGGAATTCGTCCATCTTCAACTACGGGCGCAACGAAGTGCGCGCCTTCCTGTTGTCGAGCGCGATGTTCTGGCTCGATGAATATCACGCCGACGGTCTGCGGGTCGACGCGGTGGCATCGATGCTCTACCTCGACTACGCGCGCAAAGAGGGTGAATGGATCCCGAACCGCTTCGGCGGACGCGAGAACCTGGAGGCCGTGTCTTTCCTGCGCATGTTGAACGAGTCGGTCTACCGCGAACATCCTGATGTGCAGGTCATCGCCGAAGAATCAACCGCCTGGCCGCAGGTCTCGCGTCCCACCGATGGTGGCGGTCTCGGGTTCGGCATGAAGTGGAACATGGGCTGGATGCACGACACGCTCAAGTACATGCACGAAGACCCGGTCCACCGCCGCTGGCACCATGGCCAGCTGACCTTCTCGTTGATCTATGCGTTCAACGAAAATTTCATGCTGCCGCTGTCGCACGACGAAGTGGTGCATGGCAAGGGCTCGTTGATCAACAAGATGCCGGGTGACAACTGGCAGCAGTTCGCGAATCTGCGCCTGCTGCTCGGCCACATGTGGACTCATCCCGGCAAGAAGTTGTTGTTCATGGGTTGCGAATTCGGCCAGCGCCGTGAGTGGAACCATGACGATGCCCTCGAGTGGTGGGTGCTGGCAGATGACTCGCATGGCGGTCTTCAGCGCTGGGTCGAAGACCTCAATCGCATCTATCGCGAAGAACCGGCGCTGCACCAACTCGACTTCGATTCGGCGGGCTTCGAATGGCTTGAAAGCAACGACGCCGAACAAAGCGTGCTGAGTTTCCTGCGCAAGGCGCGGGATGGGTCGTCGATCCTGGTGGTTGCCAATTTCACGCCCACACCACGCGACAACTATTTCGTCGGCGTGCCGCAGGCTGGCCTGTGGGTCGAGCGCCTGAACAGCGATGCAACCTTGTATGGCGGCAGCGGCGTCGGCAACCATGGCGGTGTGAGCACCGTGCCAGTGGCCGCGCATGGCCAGTTCCAGGCACTCAAGCTTCGCGTGCCACCACTGGGCATGCTGGTTCTTCAATCGCAAAGGAAGCTGTCGTGAGTGTCGTCGCCAAGCGCATCGTTCCAGTCAAGGTGGAAGATGGCCGGATCCGCGTTGTCATCGAAGGCGTCAAACCCGCTGTCGACGATGGTCGCTTTGCAGTCAAGTGCATCGCCGGCGACAAGCTCGAAGTCGAAGCTGACGTGTTCGCCGACGGTCACGATGCGGTCGCGTGTGAACTGCTCTGGCGCCGCAGCGGTGACGCAGTCTGGCAGCGGTGCGCGATGACCGCTCTGGGCAACGACCGCTGGTCGGCGACCTTTATTCCGGACACGATCGGTGCCTGGGAATATGCGGTCCGCGGCTGGGTCGACCCGTTCTTGTCGTGGCGCCAGGATTACCTGCGCCGGGTCGATCCCGAAGATGTGCGGATCGCCGCGCTGACCGGGGCCGAACTGATCGAGGCCGCCGCCGCTCGCGCCGAAAGGCAGGCCGACGCCAAAGCTCTGAAAAACTGGTCGCGCGAACTGGCCAAGGCAGCCAAGGATGCCAAGCTGGCGATCGAAGAGCTCAAGCGCATCGGCCTCGACGACGAGTTGGCTGCTGCCGCTCAACGCCATCCCGATCTGAGCCACGCATGGACCCACGAGCGCATCTTTCCGCTCACGGTCGAGCGCGAGCGTGCACGCTTCTCGACCTGGTACGAATTTTTTCCACGTTCGGCATCCGACGACGCCTCGCGCCACGGCAGCTTTGCCGACTGCGAAGCCTGGCTGCCCTATATCCAGCGCATGGGATTCGACGTGCTGTACTTTCCGCCGATCCATCCGGTCGGCCGCAGCCGCCGCAAGGGTCGCAACAACTCGCTGGACGCCGGCCCGGACGACGTCGGCAGCCCATGGGCGATCGGTGCGACCGAAGGTGGCCACGAGGCGATCCTCGGCGAGCTGGGCACGCTGAAGGATTTCAAGCAGCTGATCAAGCGCGCCGCCGATCACGGCATCGAAATCGCGCTGGACATCGCGTTTCAGTGCGCACCCGATCATCCATGGGTCAAGCAGCATCCGGACTGGTTTCGAAAGCGCGCCGACGGCAGCATCCAGTACGCCGAGAACCCGCCCAAGAAATACCAGGACATCTACCCCTTCGATTTCGAGAGCAGCGACTGGCGTGGCCTGTGGGCAGCGCTGGCCGGCGTGTTCGAATACTGGGCCGAACAGGGCGTTCGCATCTTTCGCGTGGACAACCCGCACACCAAGGCCTATTCGTTCTGGGAATGGGCGATCGCCCACGTGCGCCAGCGCTACCCGGATCTGATCTTCCTGTCGGAGGCGTTCACTCGGCCTCGCGTGATGCATCGATTGGCCAAGGTCGGCTTCAGCCAGTCGTACACCTACTACACCTGGCGCAACAGCAAATACGAATTGACCCAGTATTTCACCGAGTTGAGCCAGGGCCCGGGGCGCGACTATTTCAGGCCCAACGTGTGGCCAAATACGCCCGACATCCTGCCGCTGGCCCTGCAGCAGGGATCGCGTGCGGTCTTCATGGCGCGGCTGGTGATGGCGGCCACGTTGTCGGCCAATTACGGCATCTACGGCCCGGCCTACGAGCTGCTCGAGTTCAAGCCACTGCGCGAAGGCGGCGAGGAGTACCTCGATTCCGAAAAATTCGAGCGCAAGGTCTGGGACCGGGCGCGGGCCGATTCATTGGCGGGCTTCATCGGTGTAATCAATGCGGCAAGGCACGGCCATCCGGCGCTGCAGATCGATTCGAGCCTGCGCTTCCAGACAATCGACAACGACAGCCTGATCGCCTACTCGAAACAATCGGCTGACGGCAGCGACGTCATCATCTGTGTCGTCAACCTCGACCCGCACCATGTTCACAGCGGTTGGCTCGAACTTGATCTGCCAGCGCTGGGCATCGACACCGAGCAGCCGTTCCAGATGCACGATCTGATCTCCGATGCACATTTTCTCTGGAACGGGCCGCGCAATTTCGTGCAACTCGACCCGCAACGCTGCCCGGCGCATGTGATGCACCTGCGTGCTCGCACCGCGCGGGAAAACGATTTCGACAATTTCGACTGAAAAACGCCTGAGACCCATCTGTGAAATCCGATCTCGAACTCGCGCAGCCCACCACCACTGTCACTGCCGCCCTGGATGCAGCCGATCCGCTCTGGTACAAGGATGCGGTCATCTATGAGTTGCACATCAAGGCCTACGCCGACGGCAACGGCGACGGCATTGGCGACTTCCTCGGCCTGACCGAGCGCCTCGACCATGTGCAGTCGCTGGGCGTCAATACGATCTGGCTGCTGCCGTTCTATCCGTCGCCTCAACGCGACGATGGTTACGATGTAGCCGACTACGAAGACGTGCATCCGAACTACGGCACTTTGGATGACTTTCGCGCGTTCCTGACCGAGGCACACCGACGTGGTCTGCGCGTGATCACCGAGCTGGTCATCAATCACACCTCGGATCAGCATCCCTGGTTCCA
>JBDTQC010000422.1:0-3706 GCA_039932405.1 Ideonella sp. | reverse complement strand
CCCAGCGGTTGCCGATGCCGAGCACGAAGTCGCTGGCCAGCATGGTGGCGTTGCCGTAGCGGTGGCTGGTCTGCAGACCACACATGCCGGCCATCAAGGGATGGTCGTCGGGGATCGTGCCCCAACCCATCAAGGTCGGGATCACCGGCACGCCGGTCAGCTCGGCAAACTCGACCAGCAGCTCGGACGCATCGGCATTGATGATGCCGCCCCCGGCGACGATCAAGGGCTTTTCAGCCGCCATCAGCATGTCGACCGCCTTCTCGATCTGCTTGCGGCTGGCGGTGGGCTTGTAGACGGCCAGCGGTTCGTAGGTGTCGATGTCGAATTCGATTTCAGCCAGTTGCACATCGATCGGCAGATCGATCAGCACCGGCCCGGGACGGCCCGATCGCATCAGGTGGAAGGCCTGCTGGAAGGCGCGTGGCACCTGCGCCGGCTCACGCACCGTGACGCTCCATTTGGTGACCGGCTTGCTGATTGTCTCGATGTCGACGGCCTGAAAATCTTCCTTGTACAAACGGGCGCGCGGCGCCTGGCCGGTGATGCACAGGATCGGGATCGAATCGGCAATCGCCGAATACAGGCCGGTGATCATGTCGGTACCCGCCGGCCCCGAAGTGCCGATGCACACGCCGATGTTGCCGGTCCGGGCGCGGGTATAGCCCTCGGCCATGTGCGAGGCACCTTCAACGTGGCGCGCCAGCACGTGGGCAATGGTCTGGCGCTCGCGCAGCTGGGCATACAGCGGGTTGATCGCCGCACCCGGCACGCCGAAGGCCTGGGTGACGCCTTCCTTCTCCATCACCAGCACCGCGGCCATTGCGGCCTTCATCTTTGCCATGCGAGTCTCCTGTTGCGAATGACTGCATGGTCGTGCGCAGCGGGCCGGATGTGAACCCCAGCCCAGGGATAAGCGCTATTCCGTGGTGGAATACAGGGTTCGTTTCCCGCTACGATGCGCGTTCATGGACAAAGTCGCCGCGGTACATCTGTTCATCCGGATCGTCGAGACCGGCAGCTTCAGCAAAGCCGCTGGCGAACTCGGCATCACTCAACCGACTGCCACCAAGGCGGTTGCCGCCACCGAGCAGCGGCTCGGCGCGCGGCTTCTGCATCGCTCGACGCGCGGCGTCACCACCACCGAGGTCGGTGCGCTGTATTACGAGAAGTGCAAACTGATTGCGCGCGAACTCGATGAAGCCGACAACCTGGCGACGCTGTTGCAAAGTCAGGTCGGCGGCACGCTGCGAATCAATACGTCGGTCGCTTTCGGCCGTCGCGTGATGGTGCCGCTGGTGCTGCGCTACATGCGCCAGCACCCCGAGGTGACGGTCGATCTGGGCTTCGACGACCGCTATGTCAACCTGGTCGAACAAGGCATCGATCTGGCGGTGCGCATGGGCCGGCTGGCCGATTCGACCCTGGGGGCGCGATATCTGGGAACCAACCCGTGGGTGATGGTGGCGTCTGCCGCCTATGTGCAGGCCCATGGCGCGCCGCGCACCACCGCTGATCTGTCGCGCCACGCCTGCCTGGTCTACAGCAGCGTGCAGGGCGACGATCGCTGGAGCCTGACGCCGGCCGACGGAGCCGCGTTGTCGGTACCGGTGAAGGGCCCGCTTCGATCGAACAACCTGTCAGCCGTGCTGGCTGCGGCGCGTGACGGAATGGGTGTTGCGGTATTGCCCTGGTATGTGGCCGGCGCGTCGGTCGACGCCGGCAAGCTGCTGCCGCTGATGACCGACCACGGACTGCCGACTCAGGAAATGCACGCCGTTTTCCCGTCGCCGAAATTCGTGCCGTCGAAGGTCACGAATCTGATCGCCTTCATGCAGCGGACGCTGGCGGGAGACTGGTGGCGCGGTGCACCATAACGGTCTGACGATTCACGCGTGGCCCAGAAGGTATCCGCATTTCGTAGGAGCGGCTTCAGCCGCGATTGGCCGCGCTGCTGAAGTCCCCACTGCATCCGAAGCTGCGTTACCGGCCGGCATCAGGTACTGATCGTCGGTGGTGCTGCCGCCTTCTCGCTCCACAAGGTACCGCCACTGGCCCAATCGTGGCGGGCGATATCGAAGAACAAGACGTCGACGCTGGCAGCACTGCCGCCCAGCACCCGCACACAGGCATCGGTCAGCTCCTTGGCCAGTGCGGCCTTTTGTTGCAGGGTGCGGCCTTCGAACAGTTCAACGCGCAGCGTGGGCATCTTGGTTTTTCTCCCGAGAGTGAACGATCAGTCGCGAAAACCCGGCGACAGCCGGTCGACGCGGCGCAGCAACGCGGGCCATTCTGAATCGCCGTCCCATTCGCTGCCGTCGCCCAGCCATTGTCGCTGCGTCAGGCTCGCCAATTCGTCCGACACCGGTTCCAGCTGCAGCCCCTGCGCCGCCATCGCCCGCAACTGTGCCTGCGCCGCGCGTTCCAGGATATGCATCAGCATGAAGGCTTCGGCGACTGTGCGGCCAACGGTCAGGCAGCCGTGGTTCTGCAGGATCAAGCCGTCGCGCGTGCCGAGGTTCGCCACCAGGCGGCGTTGTTCTTCGGCGCCCAACGCCAAACCCTCGTAGCCATGGCGGCCGAGCCGGCCATGCAAGCGCATCGCCCATTGCGAGGTCGGCAACAGCCCGCCGGGCAACATCGACAGCGCAACTCCCCATGGCGCATGCAGATGGATCACGCATTCGATGTCGGGCCGCGCGGCATGGACCGCACCATGGATGGCAAAGCCGCTCGGGTTGACGGGTCTCGCCGATCCGTCGACCACGCGGCCGGCCACGTCGACCTTGACCAGGTTCGAGGCGTTGACCTCGTCGAAGCCGAGGCCGAACTCGTTGATCAGATAGGCCCCGGGTTGACCAGGCACGCTGGCCGACAGGTGGGTGTAGATGGTGTCGTCCCACGCGTTCAAGGCAGCCAGCCGGAAAGCTGCGGCAAGATCGGTGCGCACCTGAGCTTCACTGCGCGGCGGGCGTTTGATGGCCATCGGTCAGACGCTGCGCAATCTGCAGCGCAATATCGGGTGAGGTGTCATGGCGGGTCGACTGTAGCCGCTGTGGGTGTTCCAGCGATGCAGTGCGTTTCGGTGCAGTTCAATGCGCTTCGGCGGCCTTGGCGGCTTCGATGGCGCCGGCTTCGTCGGCCTTGCCGCCGTTGAAGAAGAAGTTCAGAACCACCGCAGTGATCGACGTCAGCAGGATTCCCGACTCCAGCAGCGGATGCAGACCGTGCGCCATCTGCTGCATCCAGCGCGGCGCGACCAACGGAATCAAGCCGGTGCCGATCGAGATCGCGACGATGTACAAATTGAACTTGCTGCTCCTGAAATCGACGTTCGACAGGATCCGGATGCCGGTTGCCGCCACCATGCCGAACATCACCAGACCCGCCCCACCCAGCACGAAGGTGGGCACCGATTCGACCAACGCGGCCAACTTGGGCAGCAAGCCGAGCACGATCATGATGAAACCGCCAGCGACGCAGACAAAACGGCTGCGCACCCCGGTGACGCCGACGAGCCCGACGTTCTGCGAGAAGCTGGTGTAGGGAAAGGTGTTGAAGATGCCGCCGATCAGCGTGCCCAGGCCATCGGTGCGCAGGCCGGCCGTCAGTTCACGCTGGTTGATCTGCTTGCCGGTGATGTCCGACAGCGCGAGGAACATGCCGGTCGATTCGATCATCACGACGATCATCACCAGCGACATCG
>JBDTQC010000421.1:0-3707 GCA_039932405.1 Ideonella sp. | reverse complement strand
GCACCGCCGATGCTGGTGCCGTGTCCGCCGAGGTATTTGGTCAGCGAGTGCACGACGATGTCGGCGCCATGCTCGAACGGCCGGCACAGATAAGGGCTCGGCACGGTGTTGTCGACGATCAGCGGAATGCCGTGGCGGTGTGCGATCTCGGCCATCGCGGCGATATTGGTGACATTGCCCGACGGGTTGCCGATCGACTCGACGAACATCGCCTTGGTGCGGTCGTCGATCAAGGGCTCGAAGCTGGCCGGATCGCGGTAATTGGCGAAGCGCGTCTCGATGCCGAACTGCGGCAGGGTATGGGCGAACAGGTTGTAGGTGCCACCGTACAGCGCGCTGCTCGAGACGATGTTGTCGCCGGCTTCCGTGATGGTCTGGATCGCGTAGGTCACGGCTGCCTGGCCGGAAGCCAGCGCCAGCGCGGCAATGCCGCCTTCGAGCGCGGCGACCCGTTCCTCGAGCACCGCCTGGGTCGGATTCATGATCCGCGTATAGATGTTGCCCGCCACTTTCAGGTCGAACAGATCGGCCCCGTGCTGCGCGCTGTCGAACGCATAAGCCACTGTCTGATACAGCGGTACGGCCACTGAATGGGTTGTCGGCTCGGGCTCGTAGCCGGTGTGCACCGATTTGGTCTCGAATCGCCATTGGGAGGTATCGCGTGGCATGGGCAGTCTCCTGGATCTCATGGGTGGGGCTGACAGTCTACGGGCGGCGCAGTGAACCTTCCTTTCCCGGGGCGCTCGAGGTCGTGTCACTCAAGGGTAAACAGCCGATTGCCCCTCGCTGATCGCCATTCATAGAATGCGCCGGGCGGCCTCATCCCGGGTTCGCCGATGCCAAGCTCTCGAGGACACGCCATGCGCACGAGATACGACTTCCTGATCCGGTTCTGGTGGCTTGCGGCGGCCTGCTTCTGGGCACTACCGGCGCAGGCTGCCAATTACCCGCAGCCTCGCGAAGGCGATTGGGTCGCACGCGATTTCCGCTTCCACGACGGCGCGTTGATGCCGGAGGTCAGGCTGCACTACTACACCGTCGGCGAGCCGACTGGCGAGCCGGTGCTGGTGCTGCACGGCACGGGCGGGTCAGGTGCCAGCATGCTCAACAAGAATTTTGCCGAGCAGCTGTTCGGTCCTGGGCAGCCACTCGATGCGAGCCGCTATTTCATCATCCTGCCCGATGCGCTGGGCACTGGCAAATCGACACGCCCGTCGGATGGGCTGCGCGCCAGCTTTCCGCGCTACAACTACCTGGACATGGTGTCGGCGCAGCACCGGCTGGTCACCGAAGGCCTGGGCGTCAAACACCTGCGTCTGGTCATCGGCAACTCGATGGGCGGCATGCAGGCCTGGATGTGGGCCGGCAACTACCCGCAGATGATGGATGCGATCGTCCCGATGGCCTGCCTGCCCGGTGCGATGTCTGGACGCAACTGGATGCTGCGCAGCATGCTGACCCGTTCCATTCGAAACGATCCCGAGTGGAATGGCGGCAACTACACCAGGCAGCCGCGCAACATGCAGGCGCATCTGACCTACTTTTCGCTGGCCACGTCGGGTGGCAACCAGGCCTTGTTCAAGCAGGCACCGACTGCGGCTCAGGGCGACGCCGAGATCGACAAGCGGCTCGCCGCACCGTTCAACGGCGATGCCAACGATGTGCTGTACCAGTGGGAGTCGTCGGCCGACTTCGACGTCTCGGGCAGTCTCGATCGCATCGAGGCAGTTGTACTGGCGATCAATTCCGCCGACGATGAGCGCAATCCGCCTGAACTTGGCGTGCTGGAGCGCGAGATCAAGCGCGTCAAGCGGGGCAGCATCCTGATCATTCCGGGCACTGCCGAAACTGCCGGCCATGGCACCACCGGATCCGCTATGCACTACAAGCAGGCAATCGGCGATCTGCTGCGCGACGCGCCCCGCCGCTGAGATCCGGCGAGGCACCCGGCATGAAAACGGCATGAAAACGATCGGTCTGCTCGGCGGCATGAGCTGGGAATCGACGCTGCCGTACTACCGAATCGTCAACGAAGTGGTGAAGGCGCGGCTCGGCGGTTTGCATTCGGCGAAGGTGATCTTGTACAGCGTCGATTTCCATGAGATCGAGCAGTTGCAGCAGCTTGGTGACTGGCAGGCGGCCGGCCACCTGCTTGGCAAGGCGGCCGCGCGCACCGAGGCGGCCGGCGCTGATTTCATCGTCCTGTGCACGAATACGATGCACCGCGTGGCCGATGCCATCGAAGCGTCGATTCACATCCCGTTGCTGCACATCGCCGATCCGACCGCGCACGCGATCAAGCGCGCCGGCTTGTCGAAAGTCGGCCTGCTCGGTACCCGGTTCACGATGGAGCAGGCTTTCTACAAAGACCGCTTGATCGACCGGCATGGCCTGAGCGTGTTGGTGCCCAACCAGCAGGATCGCGAAATGGTGCACCGCGTGATCTACGAAGAATTGTGTCTCGGACAGGTCGACGACCGATCACGCCAGGCGTACCGCCGCATCATGGCCACACTTGTCGCCGAAGGCGCACAGGCCATCATCCTGGGTTGCACCGAAATCTCGCTGCTGGTCGAGCCCGGCGATGCCGAAGTGCCGTTGTTCGACACGACGCGGCTGCATGCGCTCAGCGCTGCCGAATATGCCTTGGCATGAGATTGCGAGTTGGCGCGAGGATCCGACGATGAAAGAGAATGGGCCATGAACACGTACTTCCCGATCCTCAAGACCTAAGCGTGAGCCGCACGCTTGGGCGGCCACGAACGTGGGCGATCCGGACTTCCCTTTCGCTGCTCGCGCTGTTGTTGGCTTCGTGTGCCGGATTGCCGCCGCCACCCCCACGCACTCCGGTCGCCCCCACTGTCGTATCAGCCGCTCGGATCGAGCGGCTGATCGTTCTGCTCGATCAGGAGTGGACCCGGTGGGGTCGCATTGTCAACCTCGTTCCGGTTGGAACGGATACGTGCGTGCCGCATGGCGATGGCTACTGCGATGTCATCGAAGACGGGTGCGGCCAGGAGAAGACGGCCGACTTGTGTCCGCTGGTCGACGGCTATTGGTCCTCGATCAGGTACCGCAAGATCCGGCACAGTTGCCGCCGCACCGATATCTGTGAGATTCAATGGCCGGCCGGTGAGCCGCCTCCGGAACGCACGCCGCCTTGGTCGGCCGCGTTCGTCAGCGCGATGATGCAACGGGCCGGCTTTTCGACCACTGAGTTCTTGCCGGCACCGTCGCATGCCGATTACGTGGTGGCGGCGCGCGACGGCTTCATGTCGGCCTTTGCCGTCGTGGCCACGCCGGCTACCGTGAATCCTGGCGATCTGATCTGTGCGGTACGCGGAAATAGCGAGCTGACCCCAGACGACATCGCGCAGATCACCGATCGGCAACTCGCGACACCGATGCACTGCGACATCGTTGTTCGCGTCGACCGCGGAGCCCATTCACTGGAAGCGATCGGTGGCAACGTCCAGCAGACCGTGGCGAAAAGCATCGTTGCGCTCGATGCGGTCAATCAGGTGCGTTTCGACCTGAACCCGGATCGACCTTGGGTGCTGGTGATGCGAGCACGCCGCTGAGGTGTGTCGATCTCTGGCAAGCCACCGAAGCGTCGTGGTGGCTTCGATGAGGCTCGTCGGGGCGGGCTGCTCTGTTCTGCTGCATGTCCCCCGGACACCGCCGCGAACGGCGCTGTCCTCCTCCTT
>JBDTQC010000420.1:0-3724 GCA_039932405.1 Ideonella sp. | reverse complement strand
CGCCACCTGCAGTGGCCGCTCGCACGGGCCGTCGCCCCAATGCGGATCCTCCAGAGAGTCGAAGACCTGGCGCAAACGCTGACCCCAGCTGTTGTGAATCATCTGGAAATACGGGTTGTTCTCGTCGATGCAGACGATTTGCTCGGTTTTCAATTGGTTGTTCTGATAGACCAGCAGATCCAGCGGCATGCCCACCGACAGGTTCGATTTCAGGGTCGAATCCATTGAAACAAGGGCGCACTTGGCGGCCACCTCGAGCGGCGTGCGTGGCGAGATCAGCCGGTCGAGCACCGGTTTGCCGTATTTGGATTCGCCCACCTGGAAAAAGCAGGTTTCCTGGGTCGCTTCGATGAAATTGCCGGCTGAATAGACTAGGAACAAGCGCATCGCCTCGCCCTTGATCTGACCGCCGAAGATCATCGAGGTGTTGAAATCGATGCCGCTGGCATTCAGCGCCGGCCCGTCTTCGGCATGGATGCGACGTACCGCCGCGCCGAGCACGCGCACCGCATCGAACATGCTGGTTGCATTCCAGATCGTGATCGGCGGCGCCTCGGGATTCTCAGATCCGGCCGGGATCTTTTCGACCTGCAGAATTTCCCGCACCGATTGGCTGATCGACAGATTGCCGGCCGACAACATCACCATGAAGCGATCGCCGGGTTTTTCGTAGACGATCATCTTGCGAAAGGTGCTGATCTGGTCAACCCCCGCGTTGGTGCGCGAATCGGACAGGAACACCAGCCCCGCGTCGAGTTTGATGCCGATGCAGTAGGTCATGGGGGCGCAGTCTATCGGGATTGCAGAAGTTTCAGCTTGTACAGCGCGGCCAGCGCTTCGCGCGGGCTCAGCGCATCGGGATCAATCTCGGCCAAGGCGTCATCGACAGCCGAGGTTTCGCCGATCGGCGGCTCGGGCGGCGCGGCGAACAAGTCGATCTGCGCCTTGCTGGCCTGCTGCTGGGCTTCGAGTGCCTCCAGCGTCGAACGTGCCTGGCGTACCAGCGCACCGGGCATGCCGGCCAGCCGGGCCACCTGCACACCGTAACTTCGGCTGGCCGGGCCGGACTCGATCGCGTGCAGGAAGACGATCCGGTTGCCGCTTTCGGCTGCCGCCACATGTACGTTGCGGGCTCGTTCGTGGCGCGCCGGGAACTCGGTCAGCTCGAAATAGTGGGTCGCGAACAGCGTGAAAGAGCGGTTGCGGTCGTGCAGCCAGCCGGCGATGGCGCCCGCCAGCGCAAGGCCATCGAAGGTCGAGGTGCCGCGGCCGATCTCGTCCATCAGCACCAGCGAGTGCTCGCTGGCCTGGTTCAGGATGGCTGCCGCCTCGGTCATCTCGAGCATGAAAGTCGACTGCGCATTGGCCAGATCGTCGGCAGCGCCGATGCGGGTGTGGATGGCGTCGATCGGTCCGAGCCGGCAGGCCTGAGCCGGCACGAAAGAACCCATCGCTGCGAGCAGTGCGATCAATGCGATTTGCCGCATGAAGGTGCTCTTGCCACCCATGTTCGGGCCAGTGATCACCAGCATCCGGTTCTGGCTGTCGAGGCGGCAGTCGTTGGCCATGAAATTGCCGCCTGCGGTCTCCAGCAGCCTGGCCTCGACCACCGGATGGCGCCCACCTGTGATGTCGATGCAGGGCTCGCGAACGAATTGCGGGCGGCACCAGTCGAGGGTCACGGCGCGCTCAGCCAGCGCGCACAAGGCGTCCAGCCAGGCCAGGGCACGCGCCAACGCGCTCAACGCGTGCAGGTGAACCTGCAACTGGTCGAGCAATTGTTCGAACAACCACTTCTCGCGTGCCAAGGCGCGCTCCTGCGCCGACAAGGCCTTGTCCTCGAAACTTTTCAGCTCCGGCGTGATGTAGCGTTCGGCGTTTTTCAGAGTCTGCCGGCGCCGGTAGTCGGCCGGCACCTTGTCGACCTGGCCTGCCGACACTTCGATGTAGAAGCCGTGCACCTTGTTGAACTGGACCCGCAGATTCGAGATTCCGCTGCGTGCGCGTTCGCGTGCCTCGAGGTCGAGCAGGAAGGCGTCGCAGTTCTGGCTGATGCCGCGCAACTCGTCGAGTTCGGCGTCGAAGCCGGTTGCGATCACGCCGCCATCGCGCAGCAAGACGGCCGGCACTTCTGCAATGGCCGACGCAAGCAGACGCGACACGTCGGGCGAAGACTGCAGCGCCGCGGCAATTTCGGTCAGCAGTTTTGGCGGCTGTGCGGTGTTGTCGCGCGGCAAAAGCGCGAGCAAGTCGGGCAGCGCCGCGATCGTGCTGCGCAACCCGGCGAGTTCGCGTGGACGAATCTGGCGCAGCGCCAGGCGCGACGTGATGCGCTCGACATCGCTGATGTTGCGCAAGGCAGCCCGCAGCGCGTCGGTGCCATGAGTAATCAGACCATCGATCGCATCGTGTCGATCGATGGCCGTGGCGCGCTCGCGCGACGGGTGCGTCAGCCAGTGACGAAGGGCCCGGCTGCCCATGCCGCTGCTGCAGCTGTCGATCTGCGACAGCAAGGTCGGTGCCGCTTCGCCGCGCAGGGTCTGGGTCAGCTCGAGGTTGCGATGGGTGGTGGGTGGCAGATTGAGCAGCTCGCTCGAACGTTGCACGCTCAGGCTGTGCACATGCGCCAGCGTCTGGTCTTGGGTGTGTTCGGCGTAACTGAGCAGAGCCGCGGCGGCGGCATGAGCCGTGGTCAGCGCCTGTGCATCGAAGCCGGCCAGGCTGGCAACCTGCAATTGCTCGCACAACTTGCGAAGTCCGAGTGCCGCGTCGAATTGCCAGCCGGGCCGGTGCGTGATGGCGATCCGGCTGCCCGCCAAAGCGGCGGGAATTTCGTCGCGATCGACCAACGCCTCGGCGGCATCGAGCCGCGCCAGCCAGGCGGGCAGCTCATGGTCGTCGCACTCGGTGATGCCCAGTTCACCGCTCGACAGCCCCAGCCAGGCCAGCCCATGCGTCACGCGGCCGCGCTGGCGGGTCGTCGACATCGCCAGCAGCAATGCGTCGGCATTGTTGGCCAACAATTCGCTGTCGGTGACGGTGCCCGGCGTGACCACGCGCACCACCTTGCGTTCGACCGGGCCTTTCGCGGTCGCTACATCGCCGACCTGCTCGCAGATCGCGACCGCCTCGCCCAGCTTGATCAGCTTGGCCAGATAGCCCTCGACCGAATGCACCGGCACGCCAGCCATCACAACCGGCTCGCCGCCGCTTTGGCCACGCGTTGTCAAGGTGATGTCGAGCAGTCGATTGGCGCGCCGCGCGTCGTCGAAGAACAGCTCGTAGAAATCGCCCATCCGATAGAACACCAGCGTATCGGCGAATTGGGCCTTGATGCGCAGGTACTGCTGCATTACTGGGGTGTGTCCAGTCAGATCAGGGTTTGCCGCGATGGCTGGTGTCTTGTCTTTTTGCATCAATGGCTTGCGGGTATATCAAAGCGGACTTGAACGAGCCGCCCGTCGGGTAGCGCGACATTATCGAGGGGTGATCGGTGCCGAATGCCGGATTGGACGGTCGTTGGTTCTCGAAAGCGGATTGTGGGCATTGTCCGTATTCATTCCCTTGACTTGACTCCACGCGGCACCCCACCACAGCCCGCTGAGCACCACCGTGTCGGCTGCAGTCTTCGCAGGCAATTTGGGGCGGGCCTGACGCCATAATCGATCGAATGCGATTTTCTTCTGTGTCGGCGCGCCAAGCGCTGCTTCGATCCGGCGGATGC
>JBDTQC010000419.1:0-3743 GCA_039932405.1 Ideonella sp. | reverse complement strand
ATTCGACTACGACAACGTCTTGCTGTTGCCGCGCAAATGCCGCGTGGAAAGCCGCAGCGAATGCGACGCTTCGACGATGTTTGGTCCGCGCCGATTCCAGTTGCCGGTCGTGCCGGCCAACATGAAGACAGTGGTCGATCAGCCGATCAGCGAGTGGCTGGCCGCCAACGGATTTTTCTACGTGATGCACCGCTTCGACCTCGACAACGTGGCATTTGCCACGCGGATGCGCGACAAGGGTCTGTTCGTCTCGATCAGCGCCGGCGTCAAGCCGGACGACTATCGAATGATCGATCGGCTGGCCGCCGAAGGCATTGGCGCCGACTACGTCACCATCGACATCGCACACGGCCACGCCGAAACGGTCCAGCGAATGATTGCGCACATCAAGTCGCGCCTGCCCGACAGCTTCGTCATCGCCGGCAATGTGGCGACACCCGAAGCGGTGATCGATCTGGAAACCTGGGGAGCCGATGCAACCAAGGTCGGGGTCGGGCCGGGGAAGGTGTGCATCACGAAGCTGAAAACCGGCTTCGGAACCGGTGGCTGGCAGCTAAGCGCCCTGAAATGGTGCGCTCGGGTGGCGACCAAACCGATCATTGCCGACGGTGGCATTCGCGATCATGGCGATATCGCCAAAAGCATCCGCTTCGGCGCCGCGATGGTGATGATCGGTGCGCTGTTTGCCGGCCACGACGAGTCGCCTGGGCGCACGGTCGAGGTCGACGGCAAGCGCTACAAGGAATATTTTGGCAGCGCCAGCGATTTCAACAAGGGTGAATACAAGCATGTCGAAGGCAAACGCATCCTCGAGCCGATCAAGGGTGCGCTGGCCGATACGCTGCGCGAGATGCGCGAAGACGTGCAGAGTTCGATCAGCTACTCGGGCGGCACCTCGCTGGCCGACATCCGCAAGGTCAACTACGTGATCCTGGGCGGCGACAATGCCGGCGAGCACCTGTTGATGTAGGGCAGCAGGCGATATTTTTCAGCAGCGATGTTGTGCTGCAACAGCAACTTGACTGGTCACGGCTGACCAAGCACCATCAGGCAATCGACCCGTCAGCCGCGGCTTCGGGCACCAAATTGATGACAACCCTAGGAGAAGAAGACATGCTTTGCAAGATGCGCGGCCTTGCCGCCTGGATGATCGCAGCCGGTCTGTTGACCGCCACGGCGGCCAGCCAGGCCCAGATGAACGGTTTGAACTCGTCGGCCTATGTGCTGCCGCAACTTTCGGTGTTTGATGCCGACAACGATTTCGGCGTCGCCGGCAAAGGCCCGGCCGTCGGGGTGAAATACGGCATGCCGTTCAGCGAAGACTTCGACCTGCAATTCGGTCTGAGCCAGGCGCGGCGCTCAGCCAACGGCAACAAGGTCGAGCAGACGCTGTTCGGTGTCGATGCGCTCTACATGTTCAGCCGCAGCGACATCCGGCCTTTCGTTTCGATCGGCGTCGGTGGTGAATACGACAAGCGCAGCCTGTTCGGCACCGGCACCTCCAAGACCTCGCCGTACCTGAGTGCCGGGTTGGGAGTGCAATGGATGTTCACCGACAACCTCGGGTTGCAGGCAGACTTCCGACGAACGGAAGGCTTCCTCAGCAAGAACACCTGGGGCTTCAAGCGGGCCAGCAACAACTATTTCGGCCTCGGCCTGATGTGGGCCTTCGATGCCCCGCCGGTCACCCCCACACGCGTATCGACCGTCCCGCCACCCCCGGTGCTGACACCGCCGCCGCCGCCGCCACCGCGTCCGGCACCTCCACCGCCGCCGCCCGCGCCGCCCCCGCCGCAGCGCATGACCCTCGAGGCGAGCAGCCTGTTCGCCTTGAACAGTTCGCGGGTGATGCCGCCGCAGCCTGAGCTCGACGCCTTTGCGATGGCCCTGCAAGGCAATCCGCAAATCAACGAGGTCGTGATCACTGGCCACACCGATCAACTCGGCACACCGAGCATCAATACCCGGCTGTCCAAGGAGCGTGCAGAAGCGGTCAAGGCCTACTTGGTCGCCAAGGGAATTGCAGCCAACCGCCTCACCGCACGCGGCGTCGGCTCGAGCCAACTGGTGACCGACTGCAAATTGCCGACCCGTGCCGAGATGATCAAGTGCGGCACGCAGAACCGCCGTGTCGACATCGAGCCGATCACCGTGTCCAAACGCTGAAGACTGATCAGGTGCGGCCTTGGTGGCCGCTGCCGGAGCCCACGCAACGCCGCGTCACGACGCGGCTTCGTGGGCTTTTTGCTGCCTGGGCCACGCGATCGATACCGGCGCTTCGCCGGGGCCGGGGCGGGCGCTGCGCCGGGTCCACAACCTACAATCGATCTTTGCGCTGCCGTCGCGTCGAGCGGGCTGCTGCGTTTCTCTGCCTGCCCTTTGTGATGACCGAACTCGCCAAATCCTTCGAACCCGCCGCCATCGAGGCCCGCTGGGCCAGGCAATGGGAAGACAGTGGCGCCTATGCGCCGACGTTGGATGCCGACCAGCCGTCGTTCAGCATTCAGTTGCCGCCACCGAACGTCACCGGCACCTTGCACATGGGCCATGCGTTCAACCAGACGATCATGGACGCCCTCACCCGTTACCACCGGATGCGCGGGCACAACACCTTATGGGTGCCGGGTACCGACCATGCCGGCATCGCGACGCAGATCGTCGTCGAGCGCCAGCTCGAACAGCAAAAAATCAGTCGCCACGATCTGGGTCGCAAGAACTTCGTCGCCAAGGTCTGGGAGTGGAAGCAGCAGAGCGGCTCGACGATCACGCAGCAGATGCGGCGCATCGGCGCCAGCGTCGACTGGTCGCACGAATATTTCACGATGGACGACAAGTTGTCGGCGATCGTCACTGACACCTTTGTCCAGTTGTATGAACAGGGTCTGATCTACCGCGGGAAACGGCTGGTCAGCTGGGATCCGGTGCTCAAATCGGCGGTGTCCGACCTGGAGGTGGAGAGCGAGGAGGAAGACGGTTTCCTCTGGCACATCCGCTACCCGCTCAGCGATGGCAGCGGCTCGCTCGTGGTGGCAACCACGCGCCCTGAAACCATGCTCGGCGACGTGGCCGTGATGGTGCACCCGGAAGACGAGCGCTACCTGGCGCTGATCGGCAAGACCGTCACGCTGCCACTGGTCGGCCGCGAGATCCCGGTGATCGCCGACGCCTATGTCGACCGCGAATTCGGCACCGGCGTCGTCAAGGTCACGCCGGCCCATGACGCCAATGACTATGCGGTCGGCCAGCGCCACAACCTGCCGATGATCGGCGTGCTGACGCTCGATGCCAAGATCAACGAGAACGCGCCCGAGGCGTATCAAGGTCTGGATCGCTTCGTCGCACGCAAACGCGTGGTCGCAGATCTTGAAACACAGGGCCTGCTCGTCGAGACCAAGAAGCACAAGCTGATGGTGCCGCGCTGCGGCCGCACGGGTCAGGTGATCGAGCCGATGTTGACCGACCAGTGGTTCGTTGCGGTCAGCAAGCCGGGGCTGGACGGCAAGAGCATTGCGCAGAAAGCGATCGACGCGGTCGCCACCGGCGAAGTGAAATTCGTCCCTGAGAACTGGATCAATACCTACGACCAGTGGATGAAGAATATCCAGGACTGGTGCATCAGCCGCCAGCTCTGGTGGGGCCATCAGATTCCTGCCTGGTATGGCAGCAACGGCGAACTGTTCGTCGGACGCGATGAAGCCGAAGCGCGAGCCAAGGCGACGGCGGCCGGCTATGACGGCCCGCTC
>JBDTQC010000418.1:0-3751 GCA_039932405.1 Ideonella sp. | reverse complement strand
AGTGGAATGATGCCGGCGTCGAAGGCGCGCACCGCTTCTTGCGCCGGGTCTGGAGTCACTCGCGTTGGGCATTCCAGTACACACCGGGAGCCCTTGAAGCTCAATCGCGCTATGGAAACGACTGGAAGCCCCTTGAATCGGTGTGTCGGAATGCTTGGCGCGACATCAATTTGATCTTTCGTCAGGCAAACTTCGACTACGAGCGAATGCAGTACAACACTGTCATTTCCGCGGCGATGAAGTTGTTGAACGTGCTGGAAGAGTTTCGGCATACGTTTCCCGGGTCGGTGGAAGACGCAGGGGAGGCCGGGAAGGTTGCAACCGAGGGCGTTCGACGCCTCTTGCAGGTGCTTTATCCTGCCTGTCCCCATATCACTTGGATCCTATGGCGCGACCTCGGGTTTGCCGCGGTCCACGGCGATCTGCTCGACGCTGCCTGGCCCGAGGTCGACGAGGCCGCGCTGCAACAGGACGAAATCGAACTGATGCTGCAGGTCAACGGCAAACTGCGCGGGTCGATCAAGGTCGCGGCCGGCGCGAGCAAGTCGGTGATCGAGGCCACGGCGCTCGCCAACGCCGATTGTCTCAAGTTCTCCGAAGGCAAACGGCCCAAAAAAGTGATCATCGTGCCGGGCCGGCTGGTCAACGTTGTCGTCTGATGGCGACGCCCGCCGCGCCTGCCCATTCGCGCCAAGTGCGCCCGCGGCGCCGCCACATCGTGCTGGCGGCCACGGGGGCGGTGCTGCTGAGCGGCTGCGGCTTCGAATTGCGGCGCGCACCGGCCTTGAATTTCCGCACCATCCAGCTGCGCGGTTTTGCCGATCGGTCGCCGCTGGCCGAAGAGCTGCGGGTCAATATCGACGCCAGCCGCACAACGCTGGTGGTCGATTCGCTCGCGCAGGCCGATGTTGTACTCCAGGTGCTTGCCGATGCGCGTGAACGAAGCGTTGTCGCCAGCACCAGTGCCGGCCAGGTGCGCGAGCTGCAGTTGCGCTCGCGGTTCGTCTTTCGATTGAGCACGCGGTCTGGCCGCGTTCTGATTCCGACGCGCGAAATCCGGCTCGACCGCGACATGAGTTACAGCGAAACCATCGCGCTGGCCAAGGAGCAGGAAGAAGCTGCGTTGTTTCGCGCCATGCAAAGCGACATCGTCTCGCAGGTCATGCGCATCCTGTCCGCCGTCAGCGCGGTCTGATCGGGCAGCCATGCAGTTGCGAGCCGATCAGCTGGCCAGCCATCTGAAACAGGCGGGCGCGGGTGGGCTGCGCCCGGTCTACATGGTCTGGGGCGATGAAGCGCTGCTGGTCCAGGAAGCAGCCGACGCGATCCGCACAGCCGCACTCGCCGCCGGCTACGGCGAACGCCAGGTCCACACCGTCGCCGGCGCCCTCTTCAACTGGAGCGGCTTGCTGGGTCAGGCTCAGGCGATGAGCCTGTTCAGCGACCGCCAGCTGGTCGAGATCCGCATTCCTTCGGGCAAGCCCGGCAAGGACGGTTCCGAAGCGCTGCAGCGCTATTGCCAGCACCTCAGCGACGATGTGCTGACGCTGGTGCAATTGCCGCGGCTGGATCGCCAGCAGCAGCAAGGTGCCTGGTTCGGCGCGCTCGACAAGGCCGGGGTGTCGATTCGCATCGATCCGATCGAGCGTCACGCCTTGCCCGCCTGGCTGGCGCAGCGACTTGCGCGCCAGGATCAACGCGTCAAGGCCGGCGAAGACGGTCAACGCGCGCTTGCATTTTTCGCCGATCAGGTTGAAGGCAACCTGCTCGCGGCACACCAGGAGATCCAGAAACTCGGCCTGCTATTTCCACCCGGTGAGCTCGGCTTCGAGCAGTTCGAGGCCGCAGTGCTCGACGTCGCGCGTTACGACATCGCCAAGTTCGCGGAGGCGGTGCTCGCTGGCCAGGTCAAGCGAGCCTTGCACATGCTCGATGCCTTGCAGGCCGAAGGCGAAGCTGCTGTGCTGGTGTGCTGGACGCTCGCCGAGGACATTCGGGCGCTGAAGCGCTGTCGGCAGGCGCTGCAGGACGGACGGCCGATGCCGATGGCCTTGCGCGAGGCCCGCGTCTGGGGTGCCAAGGAACGCCTGTTCGAGGCGGCGCTGCCACGCCTGGATGCCGGCACATTGGCCGAGTTGCTCGCCGCCGCGCAGATCTGCGACGGTCTGGTCAAGGGCTTGCGGCATCCTGAATGGCCGCTCGATCCCTGGGCGGCGCTGCGCCGGCTGGCCTTGATGTTGCTGCAGCCATTGGCGAGTGGTCCGCCCGCGCGCCGCGGTCGGGTCGCAGCACCGGTTCGGCTGGCGCTGGGAACGCGGCAATCGGGCTGACGCTTTCCTTCAGCGCCGCACGCCGCTGGCGCTCGCGACCGACAGGGTCGCGCCGTTCAGTACCCCAGCCCGCGATCGACCGGATGCAAGGGCTCGACACCGCTGCGAATGCGGGCGATGTTGTCGGCCACCACAGCCGCCGCGCTGCGCTTGTCGGTTTGCGCCGCCGCATGAGGCAGCACCGTGATGCGCGGATGGCACCAGAACGGATGGTCGGTTGGCAGCGGTTCGGTGGCGAAGGTGTCGACGACCAGTTCGCCCAGTTGCCCGCTGTCCAGGGCGGCCAGGATGGCGGATTCGACCAGATGCGCGCCACGCGCCAGATTGACGAGGTGGCTGCCGCGGCGCATCGCCGCCAGCCGTTGCGAATCGAAAAATCCGCGGGTCTGCTCGGTCAGCGGCAGCAAGTTGATAACCACCTGGGCGCGTTGCAGTTCGGCAAGCAGGGCCGCTTCTCCACTCGACGCCTCGATGCCGTCGATCGCGACACCGCGCCGGCTCCACGCGCGCACCGGAAATCCATTGGCGGCCAGGCGACGCGCCACGCAGCGCCCCATTTCACCGAGGCCGAGCACCAGCACCGGCATGTCGCAAGCCCGGCGCTGCGGCCATCGCCGCCACTGCATCAATTGCTGCTGGCGCGCATAGATGAAGAAGTCACGCTGCAGTGCCAGCACCGCCCACAGCGCGGTTTCTGCCATCGCCTCGTTCATCGCCGGGTCGACCATGCGGGCGATCGGTACGCCGCGCGGCAGGCTGGCATCGGCCAGCAGGCGGTCGACGCCGGCCCACAACGACTGGATCAGTCGCAGCCCTGACAATCCCTGCAACATGCCGGGCGGCGGGTTGGCGACCACAGCGATGTCGATCGTCCGATCGTCGGTCTGATCGCGTTCGGTGACCCAGTCTTCGCGCTCGGCGCCGGCGCGCAGGATTCGCAGCCAATCGGCTCGTTCGGTGGCTGAGAAATCGCCGCACAGCAGGACGCTCACCGGTGTGCTCCCTCCGCTTCGCGGTTCCCTCCGAGAGGGACGCGAGTGCTCATGTCCGGCCTCCAGACGACCTCGACGCCGCGTTCGGTTCGAGCACCGCGCACAGGGCAGCTAGTGCAGCTTGCACGGTCTGCCAACGCACCGCGTGGCGATCGCCGTCTAGTTGCAACAAATGGGCGACCGGGGGCTGAGCCTTGCCGCCAAGTGCCAGCCAGACGGTGCCGACCGGCTTGCCGGGAACCGCTCCACCCGGTCCGGCGATACCGGTGACGGCAACCGCCCAGTCTGCGGCAGAGCGTGCCAGTGCGCCCTGCACCATGGCCAGCGCGACGGCCTCGCTGACGGCGCCGTGAGCATCCAGCAGCGCGGGATCGACGCCGAGCATCTCGACCTTGGCCTGATTCGAATAGGTGACGAAGCCGCGTTCGA
>JBDTQC010000417.1:0-3757 GCA_039932405.1 Ideonella sp. | reverse complement strand
GGTTGCCAGCACCACTGCTTCGGGGTCATCGCCGTTCACGTGCAACACCGGCGCCTCGACCATCTTCACCACATCGGTGCAATACAGCGTCGAGCGCGTATCGCGCGGGTCGCTGGTCGTGAATCCGATCTGGTTGTTGATCACCACGTGCACCGTGCCACCGGTGTAATAGCCACGCGTCTGCGCCAGCGCCAGCGTCTCCATCACCACGCCTTGACCAGCGAAGGCAGCATCGCCGTGCACGATGATCGGCAGCACCGAGTCGCCACGCGCGTCGCCGCGACGATCCAGCCTGGCCTTGACCGAACCCTCGACCACCGGGTTGACGATCTCCAGGTGCGACGGGTTGAATGCCAGGCTCAGGTGGACCGGGCCGGCCGGCGTGCTGACATCGCTGGAGAAGCCCTGGTGATATTTGACATCGCCCGACGGCAGGTTTTCCGGTGCGCTGTGATCGAACTCGGAGAACAACTCGGCCGGCGACTTGCCCAGCGTATTGACCAGCACGTTGAGGCGCCCGCGGTGCGCCATGCCGATCACGATCTCCTGCACGCCAGCGACGCCGCCACGTTGCACCAGTTCGTCCATCGACGCGATGAAACTTTCGCCACCTTCGAGCGAGAAACGCTTCTGGCCGACATATTTGGTGTGCAGGTAGCGCTCGAGGCCTTCGGCTGCGGTCAGCCGGTTCAGGATGTGAACCTTCTGCTCGGCGGTGAACGCCCCCTTGGCGCGGATGCTCTCCAGGCGCTGCTGCCACCAGCGCTTTTCGGCCGGGTCAGTGACGTGCATGTACTCAGCGCCGATCGATCCGCAGTAGGTCTCGCGCAAGGCCTGCACGATTTCGCGCAGCGTCATGTTCTCGGCGGTGGTGAAGTAGGTATTCGTCGCACTGAACAAGATGTCCATGTCGGACTCGCTCAGGTCGTAGAACGCCGGCTCGAGCTCGGGAATCTTCGGTCGATCAACCCGCTTCAGCGGATCGAGCGTGGCCCAGCGCGCACCGAGCACGCGGTAGGCCGCGATCAGCGACTGGACATGAACCTGCTTGCGCGCAATCGCCAGATCGGAGCCACTGGCCTTGTTGCCGAAGGCATTCGCCTTGGCGCGCTCGGCAAACGATGCAACCACCGGGGCATGGGCAACGTCGGGGTTGTCGGAGCCATCGGCCGCGGGCACGTTCTGCAGCGCATCGAAATAGGAGCGCCAGTTGTCGGGCACCGAGCCGGGATTGTCGAGGTAGGCCTCGTACAACTCTTCCACGTAAGGGGCATTGCCCCCGAACAGGTACGAATTCGACCTGAGTTCCTGCATCATGTTCGCTCACCTCGTGCGCCGGCTTCCGACGCGATAGTGGGTTGATCAACCTTCCGCGGCTCGGCTTGACCGGTTGGCGGATTGCGACCCGCCTTTGCTGTTGCCAGAAAAGGGGACGGGAAGGACGTAATTTTCAAACGCCCAGCACTGTAACACCCACGCCGGCATCTCCCGATGCCGCCCGTTCCGCTGTCGCAAGGCAGCGACATGACGGGGCAGTGGTAACGCAGGCTGCCTTCAGCTCATCTACAGCGCACCCAGAGGTGCCAGCGATAGCAGCGCCTGCGACTTGACCGGCGCAATCAGCAGCGCGGATCGGACGATCGGCTGATGCCGAGATCGTCGAAGTGATACCTGGGTGTGGCAACGCAACCGAATGAGTGGTTCTCGATTTCGGCCAGGCACAACGCCCAGCGGCTGCTACCAATCGGCTCGTAGCCATTTTCCACTGATAGCCAGGCCCAACGTCCCGGCATCCCGGCCAACATCGCCATCTTCTCGGCATTCAGTCCGAGCGCCAGCCGCAAGCGCCTGCACTCAGAGCCGTCGCTGCGTTCGGTGCTGAAGCTGTCAGCCGAATGCCATGGGTTGAAGAAGTTGCCTGCCATGTCGACTCCACGAAGATCTGACAGGCGACAAGTTAGCGGTTTGCCGCTCAGAGCGCATCACCCTTGCGAGCGATGCGCCGCCAACCCCAGGCGCGCCCGCGCGGCCTCGTACTCGCTTTTCAATCGCTCGATCAGCACCCGGGCCGGCACCACGGCCTTGACGGCGCCGATGCCCTGGCCGCTGCCCCAGATCTCTTTCCAGGCTTTCGGCTTGCTGCTGCCGCCGGCAAAGTTCATCGCGCTGGCATCGCTTTCAGGCAACGCGTCCGGGTCGAGGCCGGCGTTGCGGACCGAACCCTTCAGATAGTTGCCGAGCACGCCGGTAAACAGGTTGCTGTAGACGATGTCGTCGGAGTTGCTGTCGACGATCATCTGCTTGTAGGCCGCTTCGGCGCGCGCCTCGTCGGTGGCGATGAAGGCCGAGCCGATGTAGGCGAAATCGGCGCCCATTGCCTGCGCTGCCAGCACCGCGCCGCCGTTGGCAATCGAGCCGCTCAACGCGATCGGGCCATCAAACCATTCGCGGATCTCCTGCACCAGTGCGAACGGGCTCTTGACGCCAGCGTGCCCACCGGCGCCCGCGGCCACCGCGATCAGGCCGTCCGCGCCCTTCTCGATCGCCTTTCTGGCGAAGAAATTGTTGATGATGTCGTGCATCACGATGCCGCCCCAGCCATGCACCGCATCGTTCACATCGGTGCGCGCGCCGAGTGAGGTGATGACGATCGGCACCTTGTATTTGGCACACACCGCCATGTCGTGCTCGAGCCGGTCGTTGCTCTTGTGCACGATCTGGTTGATGGCAAACGGTGCAGCTGGCCGATCAGCGTGATCACGGTTGTAGGCCGCCAGGGTTTCGGTGATTTCAGCGAGCCAGTCGTCGAGCAGTTCGGCCGGGCGCGCGTTCAGTGCCGGCATCGATCCGACCACGCCGGCCTTGCATTGCTCGATCACCAGTTTCGGGTTGCTGACGATGAACAGCGGCGCACCGATGATCGGCACTGGCAGGTTCTGCAGAACGGCGGGAAGCGACAAGTCGGGCTCCTGGGGCACAGCGTCAATAGGATTCGAGGGCAAGCGCGGTCACACTTTGCGCGCCTTCGACGATGGCATCTCGCACCCCCGGCACCTTGCTGAGCAAATGCTCGGCATAAAAGCGTGCGGTGGCTACTTTCGCGGTCAGAAAATCGGCATCACCCTGGCCCGCGGCCAGCTGCTGCTCGGCGACCAGCAAGGCACGCGCCATCTGCCAGCCAGCCATCAGGTTGCCCGCCAGCATCAGATACGGCACCGATCCCGCAAACGCCGCATTCGGATCGGACTTGCTGTGTCCGGCAATGAACTCGACCACGTCGATGAACGCCAGGCGGGCCGGCGTCAGCCGTTTCAGCATGGCCTTGGCGGCGACGCTGCTGCTCGCAGCCAGTTCGGCTTCGGTGGCCTCGATCTGCGCCGCAATCGCCTTGGCCGAGCTGCCGCCATCGCGCGCGGTCTTGCGGCCGACCAGGTCGTTGGCCTGGATTGCGGTCGTGCCTTCGTAGATGGTCAGGATGCGGGCGTCACGGTAGTGTTGCGCCGCCCCGGTCTCCTCGATGAAACCCATGCCACCGTGCACCTGCACGCCCAGACTCGCGACCTCGATGCTCATCTCGGTGCTGTAGCCCTTGATCAGCGGCACCATGAATTCATAGAAGGCCTGGTTCTGCTTGCGCACCTCGGCATCGGGGTGCCGGTGCGCCGCATCGAAGGCGGCGGCCGCGGTGATCGCCATCGCCCTGCAGCCTTCGGTGTAGGCGCGCATCGTCATCAGCATGCGCTTCACGTCGGGGTGG
>JBDTQC010000416.1:0-3758 GCA_039932405.1 Ideonella sp. | reverse complement strand
GTACGGGATGGCCGGAACCTCACCCGTTTGACGCAATTATAGGGTTTTCCCTAGATCAACATTAGGGTTTACCCTCAACCATGTGGCGAGTGTTGGATATGCGCACTTTGTTCCCTCTCAAGCCATGCCGTCATGTCGGAATGACATGTTGACCGACCAGTCTGCTCCTGTTCGCGTCGGTATTGGCGGCTGGACCTTCGAACCCTGGCGCAACAATTTCTATCCCGCCGGCCTTCCCCACAGCCGCGAGCTTGAATATGCAAGCCGCCAGCTGACCGCCATCGAAGTCAACGGCACCTACTACAGCACGCAGAAACCGGCCACCTTTGCCAAATGGCGCGCCGAGACGCCCGCTGGCTTCGTTTTCTCATTGAAGGCGAACCGCTTCGCGACCATGCGCCGCGTGCTGGCGGAGGCCGGCGAGTCGGTCAACCGGTTCGTCGGCAGCGGGATCGCCGAGCTTGGCGACAAGCTCGGGCCGCTGATCTGGCAGTTCGCTCCGACCAAGCGCTTCGATCCGGTCGATCTGGAAGCCTTTCTGCAGTTGTTGCCGAGCCAGGTGGATGGTCTGGCGCTGCGGCATGTGCTCGACGTGCGGCATGAATCCTTCATGACGCCCGAGTACCTGGCGTTGGCGCGGCGCCACGGCGTGGCCACGGTCTTCTCCGATTCCGACGATTACCCGTCGTTTTGCGACATCACCGGAGATTTCGTCTACGCCCGGCTGATGCGAACCGAAGCGGCGATCGAAACCGGCTATCCCGCGCCAGCCATCGCGCGCTGGGCCGAGTGTGCGCGGCTGTGGGCGCTCGGGGAGGAGCCGCCCGGCCTGCCTTGCATCGAGGAAAAGATCGCTCCGGTGCAGCCGCGTGAAGTCTTCATGTTTTTCATCAGCGGTGCCAAAGAGCGTGCACCGGCCGCTGCGATGGCACTGCTGGCGCAACTCTGAAGGCGATTGTTAGACGAGAGGCCTTGCGTCGTCCTGTTCATCCACGAACAAAATTCGTTTAACTGTTCAATGGCGTACCATTGCAGACATGCGAATGTCCAGATGAGCGCCCTCGCCCACACCCAGTCAGCCCCGATCGACCCCTTCTCTGCCGAGGCCGGCGGCGCTGCGCTGCGCAGTTTCTGGCGGCTGGCGGAGGGCTGGAAACTGAGTACCTCCGAGCAACTCAAGCTGCTGGGTGTGAGCCGGACCACGCTGTACCAATGGCGCCAGGGCAAGGTCGGGCCACTCGACCGCAACGTGCTGGAGCGTCTGTCGTACCTGTTCGGGATCTACGCGGCCTTGCAGATCTTGTTGCCGGTGCCGGAACGGGCCAACGAATGGATCCGCAAACCCAACGCAGCGGCCTTTCTGGGTGGAAGCTCGGCGCTCGATCGCATGCTCGGTGGGCAGGTCGCCGATCTGTACGTGGTGCGCCAGTACCTCGATGCCGAGCGTGGCGGCAAGGCCTGATGCCGGTTCGCGCTGAGACGATCGGCCTGACCGAGCTGGCCTGGACACCTTGTCATCGGCTGATCGCGAGCCGCTATCCCACCGTCGGTCTGTTCGATGACATCGCTTCGCCGGAAGACGTCGACGCGGTATTTGCGATCGAGGCGATGACCAATCCGCGCGTGCGCCAGCAACTCGGCGCGTTGTCGCTGATTCCGGCCAAGGATCGGATCAGCGGGCCGGGAGCCAGCCTGATCATGGCGGCGTTCATGCACCTGAACGCGGATGGCTCACGCTTTTGCGATGGCCACTACGGCGTCTATTACGCGGCTGAATCCTTGCAGACCGCAATCGCCGAGGTCAGCCATCACCGCGCGCTTTTTCTGGCCCGAACAGCCGAGCCGGAGATCGATATTGACCTGCGCTGGATCAAGGCCGACCTGCATGGCGCGGTCCACGATATCCGGTTGGGCACACTTGGGACGGCGCGCTTCGCCGAGTTGTCGGGTGTCTATGACCCCGACGACTATTCGGCAGGCCAGACGCTCGGCCGCCAATTGCGCGCCGGCGGATCGAATGCAATCGCCTATGACAGCGTGCGCGCCGCAGGCGGCCTGTGCATTGCGGTGTTCATCCCGCGCTTGTTGACGCACGCCCGCCAGGCCGGGCATCTCAGCCTGCACTGGGATGGCCAACGCATCACGCACTGGTTCCACAAGGGTGCGCCACACGCCGTGGCGCCGGCGCGGCACGCATGAAGCGCACGCTGCTGATCGTCTACCACTCGATGACCGGTGGAACCCGCCAGATGGCGCAGTTCGCGGCCGATCGCGCCAGGGAGCAGACTGGTGAGGCCGCTGCAGCGATCGAGATCCGGCTGTTGCATGCCGCTGCTGCAACGCCGGCCGATGTGCTGGCTGCCGATGGCTACCTGTTTGCGACACCCGAAAATCTGGCGGCGATCTCCGGTGTCATGAAGGATTTTTTCGACCGCAGTTACTACGCCGTGCTCGACCGGATCAACGGACGCCCCTACGCGGTGATGATCTGTGCGGGCAGCGATGGCCAGAATGCCGCGCGCCAGATCGACCGGATTGCACTCGGCTGGCGACTGAAAGCGGTGGCGCCAGCATTGATCGTGTGCACGTTCGCCCAGACACCCGAACAGATCCTGGCCGAGAAGACGATCTGTTTGGCCGACCTCGAGCGCTGCGGCGATCTGGCTGCGAGCCTGGTTGAAGGGCTCGCGCTCGGCATCTTCTGAATGTCTGCCTGCCTATCAGGGGAACCCGGACCGTTCGATCCGACACAAACACACGGGCCGGCCAACTTGAAGCGGCTTTCGCACTGTTTTCGTTGAACAGCTTGACTCGCCGATCCTGCGCCATCATGCTGGCCCGCACCAGGATCGCCTTCGAAAGGATCGACGCTATGCGACTTCATTCCCACTGCGCTGACCTGCGCGGCTCGCCCTTCGCTGCGGCACTGACGCTCGGTTTGCTGCTTGTCGCTGGAAGCGTCTACGCCCAAGCGCCGGTATCGCCTGCAACGGGTATGCCCGGAGCGGGCGAAGCCACCCGGCAGGAATATGCGGATCTCGACTGGACCGGCCGCCCTCTGTCACCACAAACGCTGCGCAAGGAGGCCGGTGCAGCCCGCGCCGAAGGTCGGCGCAGCTGTGCGCAAAATGGCAGCCCGCCCGACCGCAAGACCTGCTTGCAGACGGTCGAAGCCGACTATCAGTCGATGTTGTCCAGGCTGAAGATGCGAACGGCATCCCGACGCTGAGATTTTCCGAATTCCGGCGGTCGTGCAATGGCCGAGCCGTAGCCGAGCAGTAGCCTGCCTGACTGGCTACACTTCGGCGCCGCCGCCGGTGACCGTAGCCGGCATCCATTCATTCATCGCTGCCGGAAACACGCGCCTTGCCCGAACGCCTTGCCGTCCTGACCCAGTATCTGCTGCCCAAACAGGCACTGACCCGTTTCGGAGGACTGATTGCCGGAGCGCGAGCCGGGCGCTTCACTACCGCGCTGATCCGCTGGTTCGTCGGCAAATACCAGGTCGACATGCGTGAAGCCGCCGATTCCGATATCGGCCACTACGCGAGCTTCAACGACTTCTTCACGCGCGCGCTGAAGCCAGGCATGCGGCCGCTGGCGCCGGCTGCGCTGGTCAGTCCGGTCGATGGCGCGGTCAGCCAGTGTGGCTCGATACAGGGCGATCAGATCTTCCAGGCCAAGGGCCACCGTTACTCGACGGCGGCGCTGGTCGGCGGTGACCGCGAACTCGCCAAAGCGTTTGCCGATGGCCACTT
>JBDTQC010000415.1:0-3758 GCA_039932405.1 Ideonella sp. | reverse complement strand
GATGCCGATGCCGATGCCGATGCCGATGCCGATGCCGATGCCGATGCCGATGGTGGTTCGGCATCGCCCCGTGCACGATCGCTCTGCGGTTCGTGAAATGGCGGCGGTGCCGTTCCGGGGGTCATTGGCGCGCTGAATCCACCCTGCCGGATTGCCTTGAAAGCGCGGTTGATGCGCTGCATCCTGGCCACTGCCGCAGCGCTGCCGTTGCGATCCGGGTGCCATTGTGAAACCAGACGCCGCCACGCTGCCTTGACTTCGAGTTCGGTCGCATCCGGGCGCAGGCCCAGTTCGGCAAAGGCGTTGCTGTCGGTGTCCGGATCCACGCTCTGGTTGTTCATAGACGATGTTCGCCACCATTATGCTGCACTGCAGCACGAATCGTCGGCGCTGGCAATCGAGGAGAATTGCTAGCCGTCATCCCTCGATCGACTCTGGAGCACCCATCAATGTCCCGCGTATTCAATTTCAGCGCCGGCCCCGCCGTTCTTCCGGAAAGCGTGTTGCAAATAGCAGCCGCCGAAATGCTCGACTGGCACGGCAGCGGCATGTCGGTGATGGAGATGAGTCACCGCGGCAAGGAGTTCATCGCGATCCACGCAGAGGCCGAAGCGCTGTTGCGCGAGCTGTTGGCGATCCCGGTCAACTACAAGGTCTTGTTCATGCAAGGGGGTGCGATCGGCGAAAACGCAATCGTGCCGATGAACCTGTTGCGCGGCAAAACCGGCGCCGATTACATCCACACCGGTGAATGGTCGAAGAAGTCGATCAAGGAAGCCGGTCGCTACGCGAAGATCAACGTGGCCGCCACCGCCGAAGCAAGCGGATTCACCTGTGTGCCACCGCGCGACAGCTGGAAGCTCGACCCCGATGCCGCCTATGTCCACATCTGCGCCAACGAAACCATTGGTGGCGTCGAATACCACTTCACGCCCGATACCGGCGCTGTGCCGCTGGTTGCCGACATGTCGAGCAACATCCTGTCGCGGCCGGTCGATGTCAGCCGCTACGGCCTGATCTACGGCGGCGCGCAGAAGAATATCGGGCCGGCCGGGCTGACCATCGTGATCGTTCGCGATGACCTGATCGGCCAGGCCATGCCGCTCACGCCATCGGCGTTCGACTACAAGCAGCAGGCCGACAACGATTCGATGCTGAATACCCCGCCGACCTACGCGATCTACATTGCCGGGCTGGTTTTCAACTGGATCAAGTCGCGCGGCGGTCTGGCAGCAATGGCCGAATACAACCAGCGCAAGGCCGCGCTGTTGTACGACTACCTCGAGCAGAGCTCGCTGTACAGCAACCCGGTTGCCAAGGCCGACCGCTCGCTGATGAACGTGCCGTTCAAGCTGAAGGACTCGGCGCTGGACGATGCATTCCTGAAAGGCGCGGCGTCGCGCGGCATGCTGCAACTCAAGGGACACCGCTCGGTCGGCGGCATGCGCGCTTCGATCTACAACGCGATGCCGATCGAGGGCGTGCAGGCGCTGATCGGCTACATGAAAGAGTTCGAGGCCAGTCATGGCTGAGCGCCTGGGCGTGTTGGTGATCAACCAGATTGCTGCGTCGGGCCTGTCGCGCTTGCCGGCAGAGATCTACAGCGTAGGCAAGGATGTCGCCAAGCCCGCCGCCATCCTGCTGCGCTCGGCCGACCTGCACGCGATGGACATTCCGGCCAGCGTGCGTGCCATCGCTCGGGCAGGCGCGGGCACCAACAACATCCCGGTCGATGCCATGAGCAAGCGCGGCGTGCCGGTATTCAACGCACCCGGCGCGAACGCCAATGCCGTCAAGGAGCTGGTGATTGCCGGCATGTTGCTGGCGGCGCGCCAACTGGCCCCGGCCTTGCGCTTCGTCGCCAACCTCGACGCGGCATCGCCCGACCTCGACTCGGCGGTGGAAAACGGCAAGAAGTCCTTCGCAGGCTATGAGCTGGCAGGTCAGACACTCGGGATTGTCGGGCTCGGCAAGGTCGGCTGCATGGTGGCCGATGCGGCCATCAAGCTGGGCATGAATGTGCTCGGCTTCGACCCGGAGATCACCGTCGATGCGGCATGGAGCCTGCCCTCGCAGGTCAGGCGCGCGGCCAGCGTCAACGATGTGCTCAAGCAGGCGCAATTCGTCACGCTGCACGTTCCGCTGCTCGACGCCACGCGCCACCTCGTCAACGACGCCAACATCGGCTTGATGAAACCCGGTGCGGTCTTGCTGAATTTCAGCCGCGACGGCGTGGTCTGTGACAGCGCGGTGATCGACGCGTTGAATGCCGGCCGGCTCGGCCAGTATGTCTGCGACTTCCCCGCTGCGCAAATCCATGGGCACCCGCAGGTGATCGCGCTGCCACACCTGGGCGCCTCGACGCGAGAGGCCGAGGAGAACTGCGCGGTGATGGTGGTCGACCAGTTGCGCGACTTTCTGGAGCACGGCAACGTCAGCAACGCGGTCAATTTCCCGCACGTCACGTTGGCACGCGAATCGGCATTTCGCGTCGCGATCGCCAACGCCAATGTCCCCAACATGCTGGGCCAGATCTCCACTGCGATGGCCAAGGCCGGGCTGAACATCCACACCATGGTGAACAAGTCGCGCGGCGGCATGGCTTACACGCTGGTCGATGTCGACAGCCCGGTATCGGCCGAGGTGCAGAACAACATTGGCGCGATCGACGGCGTGTTGGCGGTGCGCTACCTGCCGGCACGCTGAGCGCTCCGGCAGCGACGCGGCGCCCTGCAGGTTCAGGCGCAACGTGCGATCATTTCAGCCCTCTTCCGCTACCACGCTGGGTTGATCATGAAACTCTATTACTCGCCAGGGGCCTGCTCGATGGCTCCGCACATCGTCGCCAATGAAGCGGGCATCGCGCTCGAACTGGTCAAAGTCGACATCCCGAACAAGAAAACTGCCGATGGCGATGATTTCTGGCAGGTCAACGCCAAGGGCTACGTGCCTGCGCTGAAACTCGACGACGGCTCGGTGCTGACCGAAGTTGCTGTGGTCTGCCAATACCTGGCTGACCAGAAACCGGAATCCGGCCTGATCGCCAAGGCCGGAACGATGGCTCGATACCGGCAAATGGAAGCGCTCAATTTCGCTGCCACCGAAGTGCACAAGCAGATCGGGGCCTTGTTCAACCCCAAGCTGACGCCCGAAATGAAGGAGGTGCAGCTCGGCGTGATCGAACGGCGCCTGAATACCCTGGAAAAGTCACTGGAAGGCAAGGCCTACATCACCGGCGAGCAATTCTGCGCAGCCGATGCCTATCTGTTCACGGTACTCAACTGGACCAACCCCCTGAAGATCGACCTCGGCAAGTGGCCGAACATCAAGGCATTCATGGAGCGGGTCGGACAACGTCCGCAGGTGCAGGCGACGCTGCGTGCGGAAGGTCTGGCGCGATAGCTCCGCGAGTTGAGAATCGCGCGGTTCCGCCCGCATACCGGGCGGGTTCGACAGACGATCCAGCCGCTCCAGGCTACAGATTGCGCGCCACCGCACCCAGGCGCTGCAGCATGAAAACCCAGTACGGCGCGACACATTCGCTGTGTCCGGACGGCACGGCCTGGCACTCGGTCAGGCTGACTTGAACCGCACCGCGCGCCGTCATCGCTTTGACGGTAGCCGTCGAGCTGGCAAACGGAACCGTCTGATCGTCACGGCCGTGGTACAGGTAGACCGGCACCTGCGGCACCCAGTCCTGGACATTGCTGTCGCGGTCGATCGCCGCCTGGTCGTCGGCCAGGAAGTTGTCGATGAAA
>JBDTQC010000414.1:0-3764 GCA_039932405.1 Ideonella sp. | reverse complement strand
CAACATGCTCGCCCGTCAGCGTGACGCTGCCACCGGCTCCGCGCCGGCTGCTGCTGCGCACCTGGGACTGGCCCAGCAGTGCCAGCGTCGGTACCGAGGGCTGGTATGGCAGGGGGTTTCGCGGCGCCTGCATCGGCGTGGCGACAACTTCCTCGCCAGCGGCCAAGCGAACCTGTCCACCAACAGCCGAACCGCTGGTGTCCAGCTTGGCCGACACCAGCGTGACATCGCCAGCGGCCGCGACTTCGATTTGACCACCCTCACCTTGTGCCGCGCTGGCGTCTACCGTGCCGGCCAACTCAACGGCTTTGGTGGCGCGAACCTGCACACTGCCGCCCTTGAGCGCGCCCGAGACGTCGAGCTGGCCGCTGCTGGCCTGCTTGAACTCCCGGGTCACGACCTTGATCTGACCGCCATGGCTCGCAACAACCGCCATCGCCGACACCGCGGGCAAAGCCGCAGCAGCAATGCTGCCGCTGTTGACCACCACTGGTGCGGTCAGGCTGACCTGCCCGGCCGGGCTGCCGTCGGCGCCCGCGCTGGCATTGATCCGACCGCTGTTCTCGATCCGGTCGGAGGCTTCCAGCACGATGCGGCCGCCCTTCATCACCATGCCGGTGGCCTCCAGCGTGCCGCTGTTGCGCACTACACCACCCTGCAGACGGTCCAGCGCCAGCGCAGACAGGATGATCACGCCACCGGGTGCCATCACTGCGCCCTGGTTGTCGATCAGCGCCTTGACCTGTGACGGCTCGACAACGATATCGGCCAGCGAGTTGGCGGCGCCGAATTTCAGCGTCACGCGCTCGCCGGAGGCCAGCGCCACCGTGCCCATGCGCGCCACGATCACGCCCTGGTTGCGAACCTCGGGTGCCAGCAGTGCGATGTAGCCGCCCAGGGCGGCACGCAACTGACCCTCGTTGATGACCGCGCCGGTCGAGCCATTGCGCTGGAAGCTCGCCTTGCCGGCCATGAAGTCGGCGTTGTTGATGTCGTGCGTGCCGGCCACCATGCCGCCGACGTCGACGCTGGCGCTCTTGCCGAAGTAGATGCCGCTGGGGTTGACCAGGAAGACCTGGCCGTTGGCCGTGATCTGACCCAGGATCTGCGACGGCTGGCTGTCGTGAACCCGGTTCAGCGTGACCGCCGCGGCCGATGGCTGCTCGAAGCGCACCTGCGCGTCGCGCCCGACGTTGAAGGTTTTCCAGTCGATCACCGCCCGGTTGGTGGTCTGATTGACCTGCAACTGCGCCCCGTTCTGCTGGATGCCGGCCTGACCGTTCACCACTTGGCCGCCGCTCGGCACTTCGGTGCTGCCGGGCGCTGCTGCTGCAACCGCGCTCAGCAGCATCAGGCCACTGGCCACCAGCGTTGGGCGCCAGTCGGGCAGCCGGGCTTCGGCTGCAGTGGTGCCGGCGGCGTTCGGGAGCGCGTGGTCGACACCGCTGCTGCGCTTGCCGCGTCCGCGCACGGTCTCGGCGGCGGCCACCCAGCCTTGCAGGCGGTCGCTCCAGACCAGTCGATAGAGGCGATTGATGGCAGCGTGACCGTTCATGGGAGCGTCTTCAGCGAAAATATCGGCGGTGGATTCGGGCGGTGTCGCTCAGCAAGCGTCGCCCGGTTGCATTGGTGCAAAAACTCAAAACGCGAGCGCGGTTCGCAACCAGAATCGGTTCAGATCGCGCGTGCCGTCCTGGTCTTGTCCAGTGGTCGTGGGGTGCGGGTTGGCGCCGATGCGGCGCGCCCAGGTCAAGCCAAAAGAGGCGTTCGGGGACGACACCCAGGCCAGGCTCAGCCCTGCCCCCTGTAGCGTGAGGCGGTTGATCACGGCCGCTCCGACAAAGCGGTTGTCCTCATCAACCTTCACCTGACCCCAGTCGTAGAAGGCGGTCAGCATCACGTTCATCGGCAGCTGCAAACGGCTCTCCAGACTGAACAGGCTGCCCTCTGCGCCGCCGGCTTCGCTCGCCGGATAGGCCCGCACGCCCGAGACGCCGCCGAGGTAGATGCGCTCTGACGAGTCGAGGTTGCGGTTGGCTAACTGGCCGCTGAACGACGCGTACAGGCTCAGCGAAGTTGTCATCACCTGATATCGGGTCACGCCGTAGCGCAACACCGTGTACCCGCCCTCGGTGCGCGCACCGGCCGCATCGGCCGGCTGGTTGAGCGAGCCGGACAGGTCCAGCCGGCCGCGCACCAGGACCAGGCTGGCGCTGCTGGAACCGCCGCCGCCCAGGGTGTCGGAGAGGTTTCCAGACGCTGTTGCGGTCAGGCTCGCGAGCCGATAGTCGCTGATCGAGACGCTGTTCGCAACGTTGTCATAACGTCGCTGCGAAGCCTCGAGCCCGAAATAGGCATTGGCCTGCTGCGAGCGCAGCATGGGATAAGACAGGTTCAGGCTGGTAATCGTCGAGCCGCCATTCAGGCCCAGTGTGGCGAAATCGGCGCCAAGCACCCGATAGTCCAGGCGTGACGCGCTGACGCCAACGCGCAGACCGCGGTAGCCGACCGGCAAGCCGAAGTTGACGCGCGCGTAGCGGTTACCCCGCGTGCGCAACAGGTTCAGCGCCAGCTGGTCGCCAAGGCGCAGCGGGCTGTTCAGGTAGAGACCGCCCGAGATGCGGTTGCTGCCCGTCGAGCGTGAGCCGGTGTTGTCGATGGCGACGTCACCATTCAGCAGCGGCTGCGGTGTCAAGTTGAGAACAAGATCGGTCTCGCCGTCGCTCGCACCCGGGGCCAGACTGCCCTTGGCGCTGATCCCCGGGATATCTCCCAGCAAGAGCACGGCGCGGTCTACATCTTTAGATCGCATCGGCTGGCCCGATGGCTGCGCCGCCAGCACGGTGGCACGAACGCGCCGCTCGCCGACACGCACCGGCGCCGTCGATTCGATGCGGGCCTCTCCCATGACGGCCTCAACCACGCGGATCGTGAGCACACCGCTTTCCAGCGTCTGCTGCGGCAGATAGGCACGCACCACCCAACCCTCAGTCCGATAGGCCTGCGCCAGCGCTGCCGCGGCGGACTGCAGGTCGGTGAAGGCCAGCGGTCGGCCCAGCCAATGGGCCATCAGTTCGAGCAATCGGGCACTGTCGAGTCGGTGATTGCCTTCGAAACGCATGCCACTCAGCGTGACGGAGAGGCCGCTTTGCGGCGCCATCTCCGGTGGCTGCGGCACCGGCACTGCCTCGACCTTGGGCAGACGCAAGGGCTTTCCCTGCTCGATCTGCTGCATCAGTGAGCCTGCTTCTGGTCTTGCCGGAGCCTGTGCACTGGCCATGCTCGACGCCGCAGCCAGTACAAGTACTGAGAACATGAATCGCATCGAGCTGTCAATTTTCATGGTGATCCTGCCAATCAGGGATTGCCTGCGCTGGAGCAGGATCGCCTTCGAATCAACAACTTGATCTGTCCGCTGATGCTGGGCTGACAGGCGGGTCAGGCACAAACGTCGACAGCATGGCTTTGAGCGCCGCGAGCCTCACAGGCTTGACAAGGCAGTCGTCCATGCCCGCATCCACCCAGCGATTGATGCCGTTGACGAAGGCATCGCCAGTGAGCGCAACGATGGGCATCCGCCGCACGCCAGTCTCGGCTGCACGAACCGCCGCGGCAAGTTCGTAGCCATCCATCTCGGGCATGCGCAGATCCGTGAGCAACAAGGCGTATTCGTTTTCTTGCAGGCATTCCAATGCCTCCACGCCACTTCGAGCCATGCGAGCGGCAAACCCACGGCAGGCGCGGCTCACCGCATCCGCACCGCT
>JBDTQC010000413.1:0-3791 GCA_039932405.1 Ideonella sp. | reverse complement strand
ACCCGGCTACCGGCTCGCCGCGCTACGGCCAAGAACTCAACAGTCCAGGGCTTTAGATTCTGGCGATGTTCGCGTTACCCCTACCTGGTCTTCTACGTAGAATTCGAGGATCGCCTGGAAGTCTGGCGCGTGCTGCAAGACCAACGCGACATCGCGCGTTGGCTTCAGTCAAGTGGCGAGTGAGCATGCCAGGGTCTCGGGCTCAAGACGATCGGCCGCTGGGCCAATTTCGAAACCCGCACGCCGCAGCATTCATCCTCGCAGCGGTCCGGAAGTCGCCTCAGGATTACTCTAAACTGGCCCGCTATTGACTGGCCTGAACGCCGCTGGTGGCGCTGCCCGAGACAAGGGGACTTCGCCAACAAAGTCAGCACAGACAACCGGAAGCCATCGCGTGAAAACCTTCGACCACATTGATGAAGCGATTAATCGTGCGCGCGCAGCCGCGACCGGCCGCCGTGGCCGTGCGCTGACACCGATCCTCAACGCAATCGTTGTCATCGCGCGCTCGGGCAGCGACGAACAACTGCGCGAGGCGGAGGCGCTGCTGGAGATTGAAACCGTCGCTTCAGGCCGCCATGGGTTGGCCATCGGGCGGTTGCTGGAGGCGCTGGCTTTTGCGGAAAGGCGCAATGCGCGCTGGATCGCCGCTTGTCTTGCGCGCCGGCTGAGTTGGGCCTACGATTTCGCCGGCGACGACGCCGCCTCGATGCGCATGGCCGAGCAGTCTCGCGCGGATTTCGTTGCATTGGGCGACACTGAAGGTTACCTCAGGTCGATCAGCAATCTCGGCATCTTGTGGAACCGGCGTGGTGACCTGATCGGGGCCAGGCGCTTGCAGGAGGAGGTGCTGATACTGGCTGAATCGTTGCAGATCCCGAAGGAGCGATGTCGCGCCCGCATCAATCTCGGGCATACGTGCCAATTGATTGGCGACTTCGCGCGAAGCCGTCAGTTGTTGACCGAGGCGCAGACCATGGCGGGCGATGGCGGCGCGCCGATGCATGCGTTCGCACTGTTGAATATGAGTCGTCTCGACATCGCCGAGAACAACCCGGAACAAGCTGCAGAAACGCTGCAACGCGCCCAACCGTTCATCGACACTGGCAACCATTTTGGTCAGATCGAGACCTGGCTTTTGCGTGGCCAGATTGCGACGCTTCAGGGTCGTTTTGCGGATGCGGTGGGCTGCCTGTCCGAAGGCTTGAAATTGGCGGAATCGGAGTCGAGCGGCGCGCCGCGCGAACAAGTTGAACTGTGGCAGGCCATGAGCGCCACGCAGGCCGCCGCGGGTGACTACCAAGCGGCGCTGAAGGCAATGCACAACGCAAACGAGATCAACGCATCTCTGCGGCGCGAAGGTGCGGTGTTGCAGGCCGCAACCGCTGTTCAGAGAAACGCTGAGGAACAGGCCCATCTTGAAGCCCAACGCGCTAGCGCGAGCGCGTCTACGGGGCGCGATACGCTTCGCGAACTGCAGGAATTGCGGCTTCAGCTGGAACGTGCCAACGAAGAAAAAGATCGATTGACGCAGGAGCTTGCGCGAATGACTCGCTAGCCAGTACGGGTGGCGAAAGCACCCTTCAGCCAGCAACGCAACCAACCTGTTCGCGCTGGCGTTTGGTGCGCGGCGCGCGCGACTCGATCGATCAGGGCTTGCAGCGCTCCATGCAGCGCGTCGGCACCACGTCGTCTTTTGTCTGTGCCGATGTGAAGCCCGCGCGGTTCGGCATCTTCACTTGCGCGAGTGTTGACGCATCGAGCACAGCGTCGGCTGGCAAGATGCCGTTGCGGTTCAGCAGATACGCCGTCAGCGCGTACACCTCGTTCGGTGCGAGCGAGCCAGGCTTGTCCCACGGCATCGCGCGATGGATGTAGTCATACACCGTCGTGGCATATGGCCAGAAGCTGCCGATCGTGCGCACCGGCTTGGCGCTGGCAAGCGTGCCTGCGCCACCAACCAACTGCCCGCCGGGCCCGCCTTCGCCAGTGGCACCGTGGCAGGCCACGCACTTCGTGGCAAACAGCGCCGCACCTTGCGCCACGCTGCCCGCGCCGGCGGGAAGACCACCGCCTTCGGGCGACACATCGATGTTCCAGCCGGCGATTTGTGCCGGTGTCGGCGTACTGCCCAATCCGTATCGTGCAGACGTGCCAGTGTTCATCGGCGAAGTGGCGGCGCAACCCGTCATGCTGATCGCTACCGCCGCAACCGCCGCGACATTCAGCGCAAGCCGACGTCCTTCACGCGTGAACATTGCTGACCTCCCCATTCGCGCTGACTGCCCAGCTTTGAATGCCGTTGTAGTGGTAGACCGAGTTCATCCCGCGCTTGGCGATCAACATGTCGCGGGTGGGCTGCACGTAGCCGCTCTCGTCGATGGCGCGACTTTGCAGCACGGCGGGCTCGCCGTTCCAGCGCCAGGGCAACCTGAACCGGGTGAGTGCCAGGCTCTGCACCGGCTCCTGCAAAGTGGCCTCGCGCCAGTTGCGCCCGCCGTCCACCGAAACATCCACCGCACGAATCCGGCCATTGCCCGTCCACGCCAAGCCGGTGATTTCGCGAAAGCCGTGCGGCCCCATCTTCTGCGTGCCTGACGGAGAGGTGATGAGCGACTTCGCGTCCATGCCGAAGGTGAACTGGCGGGCGCTGCCGTCGGGCATCAGGTCGGTATATTTCGATGTTTCCTCGCGGGTCTCGAAGGGTGCTGTGCCAACCTTCAAGCGGCGCAGCCACTTGATGTTCATGTTGCCCTCGAAACCCGGCACCAGCAGGCGCAGCGGATAGCCCTGTTCGGGCCGTAGCCGCTCGCCGTTCTGGCCGTACACGACGAGCACATCTTTCAGTGCCTTCTCGATTGGAATGCTGCGCGTCATGGCCGCCGCGTCGGCGCCCTCGGCAAGGATCCACTTGCCGGCGAGTTGTACACCGGCCTCCTGCAGCAGCACGGCCAGCGGCACACCCGTCCACTCGGCGCAGCTGAGCAGACCGTGAATATCTTGCGCTGTCTTGCCGGTGGGTTTGAACCACTCGGCCGAACTGTTGCCCGAGCATTCGATGTAGTGCACGCGCGATACCGACGGAAAGCGCATCAGCTCGCTCATCGTGAACACCAGCGGCCGGTCGACCAGGCCGTGCAGCATCAGCCGGTGCGCTTCGGGATCAATGGCGGGCACGCCGGCGTGGTGGCGCTCGAAGAACAGGCCGTTGGGCGTGATCGTGCCCATCAGGTCTTGCAGCGGCGTGCGCGTCGCGGTGGGAAAGGCGGCTGCCGCCCCCGGCAGCTTGCGCACCACGGCCTTCTCGAACGGTGACGGCAGGCCATATGGCGGATTCAGGAAGTCCGCACCGGGGGTCGTCATCCAGGGCGGTGTCGCCGGCGGCAGGCTATCGGCCAGACTCGCCGCATGCGCGGGCAGCGCCAGTGCCGGCAGCGCCACACCCGCAACGGCACCTCGCAGGAAGTGGCGCCGCTCCAGCGAAGCACCAGGGTCAGAGATTCGGTCGACGGGTTTCATGCAGCGCGCTCCCGAGGCGCTCGTGCGCCTCGCCGGCAAATTATGGAGGAACGTTCAGTGAACAAAGGACAAAGAATTGTTCTGTCGAACGCAAGGAAAACTATCGGTCAACGACGATCGGAAACAGCGCACAGCCCGCAGCGAGCAGCCGGCAGCCAGCAGCCCGCTATAGGCAGTAGAGCGGTCGTCAGCTTCCATTCGCCAGCAGCACCTTGCCCGGGTTGAACAGGCCCTGCGGATCGAATGCGCGCTTCAGGCGCTTGAAGAGCTGC